>CAUJEQ010000289.1 GCA_963169135.1 Chloroflexota bacterium | reverse complement strand
TTGCTTGATGAAAAGACACTTAAAGGTGTCTGGCTCGTGCGCCGCATGACGGCTATGATTTCGCAGAACTCGCCGAACCAGCTCGAAGCGACCGAAAGGCTGCTCGAACGGATCGCGAGGACAACCACCAACGAGGAGTTCCTCGCCAGTTTGAGGACGGACCTCTAGGAAACCCCTAGGGGCCAGGCGTTCCCGCAATCAGAGGCTGCGGGGATAGCACGTAAAGGAGAACGCGAGCAAGGTTAGGCAAGGCTCAGCCTGTGGTGATGGTTCGCTCCACCGCCATTACCTGACCGGACGCTTTATGGGTATTGAGGGAACACGCGCACGATCCCACGCGCATGCAGGGCGCCATGGGCGACTCACGGTTCACGTCCTCATCGTGATGCTCGCGGTTGGCGCCGTCTTCGGCGCAGCCCGCTTCCCCAACTCCTCCGAGGCCTCGACCCTCTCCACCATGCCCTCCTTCAGCCTCTCCGGGCTCGCCGGGAGCAACCAGGGCAAGGCCGTTACCTACTTCCGCCCGGGCGCTGGCACCCAGACCCTCGGTTCTGTAGCAGCCATCACGGTCCGCTCCGATGTTTCCAGCCTTCGCGCCGTTGGCGGCGTCTCCCCCACCTCCTCCCTCTCGTCCGGCGTGACCGCCGCCGCCGCCACCTCTGGCGAAGTCGGCGCCGGTCTCAAGCCCCTCGCCGAGATCATCGACCCCCGCAGTCCGATCGTGGAATACCGCACCCAGGCCGGCGATACCATCTCCGGCGTCGCCGAAAGGTTCGGGGTCAGCATTGCCACCATCCTCGACAACAACAAGACCGTCGATAACGCCAACCTTCTCCCGCGGGACCTGGTCCTGGTTATCCCGCGCAAGGACGGCATTCTCCACAAGGTCGGTTACGGCGAGACCGTCGATTCGATTGTCGGCCAGTACGACAACATCAGCTCGTCTACCGTCGTTGAGTACAAGCCCAATGGCATCAGCGACCCGTCAAACCTCGAATCTGGCAAGTACCTCCTCCTCGTGGGCGCCACACCCAAGCCGCCCCCACCGCCACCGCCACCGCCTCCAGCCGCCCCAAGCAGCCCCAGCGGCCCATCGGCTGGCGGCAGCGCTCCCATCGCCTCGGGCGGCCGCTTCTCCACCTTCCCCGTTGGAGCCTGGAACGGCGTCAGCGATGCGTTTGGCACCTACCGCGGCCCCGGCCGCATCCACGAGGGCATCGACCTCGACCTCTACGCCTACGGCCCCTCGCCGCTCTTCTCGGTCTGCGATGGCGTCGTCACCCGCGTCGAGTACCTCACGTACAGCTACGGCTACTACGTCGTGGTCGACTGCGGCGAAGGCTGGACGACGCTCCATGCCCACATGAGCGAAATCCACGTTACCCCCGGCCAGGCCGTCAGCGCCGGTACCGTCCTCGGACTCTCCGGCCTCACGGGCTACACCACCGGCCACCACCTCCACTTCGAAATCCGCTACTTCGGCGGTCCGGTCGACCCGAGCCTCTACATCGGCTTCTGAAACGGGGCCGGCGTCTTCCACCAAAGCCCCCTCTGGGAGTCCTGGACGGGGCTTCTTCATCCGCGCCGACCGGTCCCCTCGTTACACGATGTCGTCGAACGGGGGCTTACCGGGCCGCTCTTACTTGATGACCTTCTTCATTGGTTGCGAGGGCAACCCAACTCCGTCGAAGCTGCGGATGTTCCGCACTCCTGTTGACTTGCGGTAGCCATGCGCGAGGTAGAAGGGGACGGCGTGCATCGTGGCCAGGAGCTTGAAGACGGTGACGCCCCGAGCCACGTACTCGCCTTCGAACTCCTTCACCAGCGCTCGCCCGATGCCCCGTCGGTGGTGGCTCCCGCTCACGAACAGGCTCTGGAGGACAGTCCTCCGAAGTTCATCCATCCTCCCGCCCCGCAATACGCCTACGATATTCCCGGCTTCTTCCGCCACTAGCACGGTGGGTGCCCGGATGGCCGCCGCAATCGCGCGTTGGTGCAGTTCTTCCGCTGAGCGAGCGTGAAGGAATGGACCAAGCATCAACTCCCTTTGCTCGACGGCCATCTGGTTCAGGTTGAAGGCAGCGTAGGTGTCGGCAATCACCATGCCGGCACGCGCGGCATCGCGTTGGTGGTAGGGCCGGATTGCCAGCATCGCCTGCCTCCTCCTGGAGTCTCTGCAGCGGACCAGATATCGATAGGCTGGCGGCCGAATGCTACCATTCAGCCATCCACCGGAGGACCTCCATGCGGGACGATCTCGCGATGGTTTTGCTGTCCGCCCTCACCATCGTTGCGCCTGCTGGCTATCGCTTCCGCACCCGGCTCCAGCCGTCGCCTACCGCGGCAGCCGGGTTCGCCGCAGGCATCGTCCTCTGGGGGTGCGTCCTCTTCGGCGTGTGGTACGCCTGGAGCCAGGCCCAGCCCGGCTGTGGCGCCTCTTGTGAGGACTACGCAGCTGTCATCGCCGAAGAGCTCGACTCCCAACCCTGAGGGCCTCGCCCCGCCGCCAATGGCTGCTACCGCAGGCCACCATGTACGCTGGTTGCACGCACATGTACCGGCCAATCGATCACCCGCTGCTCAACCGCCTGCGGGACCAGGTGCTTTACGCCGCCGGGCCCATCGGCTCCACGTTGCTCTCATTCAACCTCGGGCCCGAAGCCTATACCGCCGCCGATGGCGAAACCCACGATGGTTGTCCCGAATGGCTCAACGTCTCCAGCCCCGGGACCCTCGAACGCATCTACGACATGTTCTACGCCGCCGGGCTCGATGCGGTAGATTCGTGTTCCTTCGGCGCGAACGAGGTCGTCCTGGCCGAGTTCGGCCTGGCCGACCGCACGCGCGAGCTCAACCGCCTCGCCGCCCAGGTTATCGGCCGCGTCCGCGACCGCTACAGCACCCCGGAGTGGCCCCGCTACGCCTTCGGCACCATCGGGCCCGGCACGAAGCTCCCCAGCCTGGGCCACATCACCTGGGATGAGCTCGTCCGCGGCGCCCGCGAACAGTGCATCGGCCTCATCGAGGGGGGCATCGATGTCCTCAAGATCGAAACCTGCCAGGACCTCCTCCAGACCAAGGCAGCCATCGCCGGCGCCGCCGAGGCTTTCGAAGCGACCGGCAAGCGCATCCCGGTCATCGCCAGCGTCACCATCGAGACCACCGGTACCATGCTGCTCGGCTCGGACATCGGCGCTGCGCTCACCGCCCTCGACCCTCTCGATACTGTAGACATCGTCGGCATCAACTGCGCCACCGGCCCCGAACAGATGGTCGAGCACGTCCGCTACCTCGCCGAGCATTCCCGCCGCCCCGTCTTCATTGCACCAAACGCCGGCCTCCCCGAGGTGGTCGACGGCCAGGCGTGCTACACCCTCACCCCCGACGAGTTCGCCCGCTACCACGACATCTTCGTGAACGAGTTCGGCACGAACATCGTCGGCGGCTGCTGCGGTACCACCCCGGCCATGTTTGAAGCCGCGATCGCGAAGGTCGGCCGCAACCGCCCCCCGAAGCGCCGGCCTGCCGCGAGCGCCTTCTTCGGCGGCCCCCCCGCCCCCTACGAGGCGAACGTCTCCTCCATCTACACCAGCGTCTCCATCGAGCAGGAAACGTCCTTCCTCGTCGTCGGCGAGCGCACCAACGCCACCGGTTCCCGCGCCTTCCGCGACCTCCTCCTCGCCGAGGATCTCGACGGCATGGTCGCCGTCGCCCGCGAACAGGCGGCTGAGGGCGCCCATGTCATCGATGTGATGGTCGACTACGTCGGCCGCGACGGTGTGCCCGATGTCGAGCGCGTGGTCGGGGCCTTCCGCACCCAGTCCACCCTCCCCCTGGTGTTTGACAGCACCGAGGTCGCCGTGGTCGAGGCTGCCCTCAAGCTCTACGGCGGCAAGCCCATCGTGAACTCCATCAACCTCGAAGACGGCGAACGCAAGATCACCCGGCTCCTCCCTCTCATCCGCCGCCACGGCGCCGCAGCCATCGCCCTCACCATCGACGAAGAGGGCCAGGCCCGCACCGCCGAGTGGAAGCTGCGCGTCGCGAAACGCATCCACGACATCGCCGTGAACCGATACGGCATGGAGCCCGGCGACCTCCTCTTCGATTGCCTCACCTTCCCCCTCTCCGGTGGCCAGGAGGACCTCCGCCGCGATGCCATGGAGACCCTCACCGCGATCCGCCAGGTGAAGGCTGAACTCCCCGGCGTCCACACCGTCCTCGGTGTCTCGAACTGCTCTTTCGGGCTCAAGCCGGCCGCCCGCCGCGTCCTCAACTCGGTCTTCCTCTACGAGGCCATCGAACACGGCCTCGATGCCGCCATCGTCAACGCGAAGCAGATCCTGCCGCTCAACCGCATCCCCGAAGAGCAGCTCGAAACTGCCCGCGACCTCATTTACGACCGCCGCCGCGAGGGCTACGACCCGCTCCACCACTTCATCAGCCTCTTTGAGAATGCCGAGAGCGCGAAGGAAGCGAAAGCCGACCGCTCCGCCCTCCCGGTCGAGGCGCGCCTCAAGCAGCGCATCATCGACGGCGACCGCCGCGGCATCGGTGATGACCTCGAAGAGGCGATGAGCCACTTCGACCCGCTCACCATCATCAACGAGCACCTCCTCGATGGCATGCGCGTCGTCGGCGAGCTGTTCGGCTCGGGCAAAATGCAGCTCCCCTTCGTCCTCCAGTCCGCCGAGACGATGAAGACGGCCGTCGCCTACCTCGAGCCGCACATGGAGCGCGTCGATGGACAGACCAAGGGCCGCATCGTCCTTGCCACCGTCCGCGGCGATGTCCACGACATCGGCAAGAACCTGGTCGACATCATCCTCAGCAACAATGGCTACACGACCTACAACCTCGGCATCAAGCAGCCGATCCAGAACATCATCGAGAAGGCCCACGAGGTCGAAGCCGATGCCATCGGCCTCTCCGGGCTCCTGGTGAAGAGCACGGTCGTCATGCGTGAAGACCTGGAAGAGCTGAACGCCCGCGAGCTCTTCCACTACCCGGTGCTCCTCGGCGGCGCCGCCCTCACTCGCAGGTACGTGGAGGACGACCTCCGGGGCATCTACAAGGGCAGCGTCTACTACGCGCAGGACGCCTTCGAAGGGCTCGCCACCCTCGACCGCGTCGTCCCGGCCCTGCGCGAGGGCCAGCCCCTCCCAGTCCTCACCCGCGGCGGCCAGGAGGTGAAGGGCGGCGGCGAGAGCGGCTACGACGAGGTGCGCCTCAACGTCCCACCCGCCGAAGGCCTGCCCGGCGAGCACGACTACGCGCCCTCCGGCGTCGCCCGCGGCGTGCCCATCCCCACGCCACCCTTCTGGGGCAGCCGCGTCGTCCGCGGCCTCCCACTCCGCGACATCTACCCCTACATCAACGAGACCGCCCTCTTCCGCGGCCAGTGGCAGTACCAGCGCGGCGACCGCACCGAAACCGAGTACGCCGACTTTGTAGAATCCGAAGTCCGGCCAATCTTCCGCCGCTGGCAGGAGCGCGCCATCGCCGAGCAGCTGCTCGTCCCCCAGGTGGTCTACGGCTACTTTCCCTGCCTGGCCGACAAGAACGAGCTGATTACCTGGCCGGGTTTCGAAGACGGCACGCCGGCCGGCGAGCCCGTGCGCTACACCTTCCCCCGCCAGCCCACCGGCCGCCGCCTCTGCATCGCCGACTTCTTCCTCTCGGCCGACGAGGCGAAGGCCAACCCGGACGGACCGCAGTATGACGTCGTCGCCCTCTTTGTCGTCACGATGGGCGACCGCGCGAGCAGCTTCGCGAAGGATCTCTTCGAGGCCAACGAATACCGCGACTACCTCCACTGGCACGGCTTCGCCGTCGAAAGCGCCGAGGCCCTCGCCGAGATGTGGCACAAGCGTATCCGCGAGGAACTCGGCATCGCCGCCGGCGACGCGAAGGACATGCGGAAACTCTTCGCCCAGGGCTACCAGGGCGCTCGCTACGCCTTCGGCTATCCGGCCTGCCCGGACCTCGAAGAGCAGGTGAAAACCGCCCGCCTCCTCGACCCTCGCCGCATCGGCGTCGAGCTGAGCGAGACCTTCCAATGGCACCCGGAGCAATCAACCAGCGCGGTCGTCGTCCACCACCCCGAAGCCCGCTACTTCGTCATCCGTTGACGCCACCCAGACCCCGATTCACGATTAACGATTCCTTTCGCTACTCCCCAAATCCAGCTGCATGTATGTCGTGTCCATCCACCGCCCGAACTTGTAACCCGCGTTCCGCAGCGTCCCCACCACCTCGAACCCGAACCGCTGGTGCAGCCGGATGCTCGCCTCGTTCGTTGATGTGATCGACGCCACCACCAGCCGCACGCCGATAGCCCGCGCCCCCTCCAGCAGCGCCCCGAGCAGCGCCACTCCCACACCCTGGCCCCGGCATCGCTCGTCGATATAGATCGTGTCCTCTAGGGTGAACCGCCACCCGGCCTTCTGCGACATCAGCGTCAGGTAGGCGAACCCCACCACGCCCGTCCCGTCCTCGGCCACGATAACCGGCTGGAGCGGATCGCTGTGCTCGGCCCACCACGCCCGCCGCCGCTCCGCGGTCCAGGGCTCGAGGTCCCACGTCGCCGTCCCGTGTTCGATCTCATCGTTATAGATGCGGTTGATCGCTTCGAGGTCCGCCTCGGTCGCGTGCCGGATCTTCAACGCCGCCGGTGCTGTCATGGCGATATTTTGCACCCGCCCGGTTTCCGCCGTATTTCGCCGGCCGTGAAGGTCCGGGCAAGGCTTCGTTGCCCACTGACCGCCGTGCCGTAGCATTCGAGGCAATGCGCGAAAACGTCGTAGTTGTCCTGGCCATACTTGCGGGGATCGCGGTGACGGCTGGCGTATACCTTTTGGTGCATTCGCGCGGCGTCGCTCTCGGGCTCGGCATCGTCGCCGCCTACCTGGTCTGGGGCGAAATCGGCGACCTCATCCGCGGAGAACAGCCCCCGCCGCCTAAAGACTCGCCCCTGCTCGCGAACCCCCGCACCCGCCGGCGGCTGCTCAGCCTCGTGGCCATTGCCGGCGCCTCCGCCCTCATCATGACTGACTTCATCGTCGGCGACCTGCAGGTTGATGATGTGCGCACGTGGATCCGGGACCTCGGCCCCTGGGGGCCGGTGCTGCTGATCACCGTCCTCGCCGTGGCGATGGTCTTCGCCCCAATTCCCAACCCCCCGTTCATGATTGCCGCCGGCATCGCCTGGGGCACGTTCTGGGGCGTCGTCTACTGCGTCATCGGCCAGCTCATCGGCTCCGCGATCATCTTCTACATCTCGCACCGGCTCGGCCGCCGCTTCATTCCGCGGCTTATCGGCGAAGAGGGAGCCAAACGCGTGGACCAGATGGCGCGCCAGATGGGCCCCCAGATCGTCTTCTGGTGGCGCATGATGCCCGTCTCGTTCGACTTCGCCGCCTATGCGGCCGGGCTCACGGGCATGTCATTCCGGCTGTTCATCAGCCTCGTCTTCGTCGGCTCCATTGTTCCCACCACCGTGGTCGTGGGCTTCGGCGACTCTTTCGGCAAGTCGTGGGAGGCCCAGGCCGTCACCCTGTCCCTGATCGCGGTTGCCCTGCTCGTCCCGGCCACGGTGTTCTACTTCAAGTACCGCGAATCGCTTCCCCCCATCCGCGAGTGGCCCCGGCGAATCCTCGGCAGCGAGGAACCCGGGCCGGCCTGAGCCCCGCCCCCCGGGGCCTTTGGCGTTTGGCCGTTGGCCGTTGCGCTCTCGCCAATTGGGGCCGGTGCGGGGACTCCTCCCTCCTCCCTCCTCCCTTCGCTCGCACTTCGAACTTGGCGTCTCCCTCCTCTCTCCTCTGGCACTTCGAACTCCGAACCTGGCGTCTCCCTCCTCCCTCCAAAACGCTGTACCCTTGGCGCGGCACCGGGACCGCAGATGGCCCGAAGTCAGGACGGTACGCAGGAATGCTTCTCGCGCTCGATATCGGCAACACCTCAATCCACATTGGTCTCTGGGACGGCGACAAGATCGCCGACACCTGGCGCATCGGCGTCGAACAGGAAAAACTCCCCGACGAATACGGCGTCCTCCTGATGACGCTGCTCGGAAGCGGAGGCATCGAAGCAAGCGACGTCACCGCCTGCATCATTGGCTGCGACGTGCCCCCGCTCATTCCCACCTTCGAACAGGTCTGCCGCAAGTACTTCAAGATCGAGCCCATGGTCGTTGGCCACGGCCTTCGCACTGGCGTCCGCATCCTTTACGACAACCCGAAGCAGCTCGGGGCCGACCGCATCATTGACGCCGTTGCCGCGAGCAAGCTCTACGGCACCCCCGTCATCATCGTCGACTTCGGCACCGCCACCGTCTTCGACGCCGTGAACGAACAGGGCGACTATCTCGGCGGCGCCATCGCCCCCGGGATCGGCATCGCCAGCGAGGCCCTGTTCAGCCGTGCCGCCATGCTCTATCGCGTCCAGCTCGAACGCCCGCCTGTCGCCATTGGCAAGAACACCATCCATGCGATGCAGGCCGGCATCCTCTTCGGCTACGTTGGCCTCGTCGAAGGCCTCGTCGCCCGCTTCAAGGCCGAACTCGGCGGCAATCCGAAGGTCGTCGCCACCGGCGGCCTCTCATCGCTCATCGCCGCCGAGACCGACTGCATCGACATCGTCAACGGCGACCTCACCCTCATCGGTCTCCGGCTCATCTACGAACTGAACTCCGAAACACACTGAGGCTTGCCTCGACCACCGCCGAAAGGCCCACACCATGGAAGCGCACTTCGCCCCCCGCGACCCCGACCTCCCGCTTAGCGGCCGACACGTCGTCCTCGGCGTGACCGGGTCGATCTCGTGCTACAAGGCCGCCGATATCGCCAGCAAGCTCCGCCAGGCGGGCGCGGCCGTCGAGGTCGTGATGACGCCCGCCGCCACGAAGTTCATCGCTCCCCTGACCTTCCAGTCGCTCACCGGGCGCGATGTCGTCGTCGACATGTTCAGCACCACTGAGGCCGAAGCTCACGTCGAGGTCGCCCGCCGCGCCGATGCGTTCGTCATCGCGCCCGCCACCGCCGACTGCCTGGCCAATCTGGCCCACGGTAACGCCGCCGACATGGTGACCCTTACCGCCCTCGCCACTACGGCCCCCATCCTCGTCGCACCGGCCATGGACAACCAGATGTGGGAACACCCGGCGACCCAGGACAACGTCGCCACGCTTCGCGAACGCGGCGTCGAAGTCGTCGGGCCCATGCTCGGGCGACTGGCGACCGGCCGGACCGGCCTCGGTCGTCTCGCCGAACCCGCCCAGGTCGTGGGCGCCCTCCGCGCGCTCCTCGGCGAACGCACCGGCGACCTCCGCGGCCGCCACGTTGTCGTCAGCGCGGGCCCCACCCACGAACCCATCGACCCCGTCCGCTACGTCGGCAACCGCTCCACCGGCAAGATGGGATTCGCCATCGCCGAGGCCGCCCGCGACCGCGGCGCGCGTGTCACCCTGGTGGCCGGGCCGATCGCGCTCGAATCCCCCTGGGGTATCCACCGGATCGATGTCCAAACGGTCGACCAGATGCTCATCGCGCTCGAACAGGCGACCGCCGGCGCCGACGCGATCATCATGGCCGCCGCCCCGGCCGACTTCCGCCCGGCCACCGCCGCCAGCCACAAGCTCAAGAAGGCCGACGGCCACGATGCGTTGACCGTCGAACTCGTCCAGAATCCCGACATTATCGCGACACTGCCCGGCGGCGGCGTCCGCGTCGGATTCGCCGCCGAGACTCGCAACCTGGCCGCCTACTCGAAGCAGAAGATCCCGGCCAAGCGCCTGGACTTCATCGTGGCGAACGACGTGAGCGCAGCAGGCTCTGGATTTGGCACCGAAACCAACGAGGTCATCATCTTCCACGCCGATGGCCGAACCGAGGAACTCCCGCTGATGAGCAAGTACGCCGTCGGCCACGCCATCCTCGACCGCGTCCTCGAACGCCTCGCCTGACCGCTCGCCCCTCTGACTGAGCAATGGCGCTCGCCAGCGCTTCGCCTACGCCGGTTTGCGCACCGAAAAACGCGCCATTTCTCTCACAATCTATCTATCCGTGTGATCGCATGGGAGAATTGCACTGTTTGGTGGACTTGGTGATTTAGGTCACATGTCCACATTCCGGCCGCGCCTAGCCTTGCGCCATCGACCGCCCGGCTTCAGCACAGGGCCGAGGAACCAACACCGAAGGGTTTATATGTCCATCGAACCGGCTACCCATCTTTCGGGCCCCATGCGGTTCGATCCGCGCACGGCGGCAATCCTTGATCGTCTACAGGAGCATCTCCCCCTCGTCCCCCGCCCGTTCCGGTCGGTCGCGGAGGAGCTCGGGCTCAGCGAACGCGACATACTGGACTGCCTTGCCGAACAGCGCCGGGCCGGTGTCGTCCGGCAGGTGAGCGCCATCTTCGACACCCGGGCGCTCGGCTACCAATCGTCCCTGGTGGCTGCCCGGTATCCTGCGGACCGGCTCGATGCGGCCGCCGCCGTGATCAACCGGCACCCGGGCGTCTCCCACAACTACCGGCGCGACCACGAGTTTAACCTGTGGTACACCATTGCCGTCCCGCCCGCCCGCCCGCTCGAAGCTGACGTGGAGGAACTGCATCGGGCCTCCGGCGCCATCTCCTCCCGCCTGCTCCCCACCATCCGCACCTACAAGATCGGTGTCCGCTTCGCGCTCGGCAAAGCGCACGGGACATCCGCCGGGGCCAGCCCCAGGGGCCATGGTCATGGCAGGAAGGATGCGGGCCCCGTGCCACTCACACAGACGGACATCCAGGCGATCCGCGCGCTGCAGGACGACCTCGAGGCCGTTGAACGCCCCTTCGACGCACCTGCTCGCCAGCGCGGCTTTTCGTCCGCCGAGGATCTCCTCGTTGCCGGCGAAGCCCTGCGGGCGAGCGGCGCCATGCGGCGACTCTCCGCCGTCCTGCACCACCGCCAGGCCGGCTTCAATGCCAACGGCATGGTGGTCTGGCGGGCAACACCCGAAGAGTGCGACGTTGCCGGCCCGGTGATGGCCGCCAACCCCGGCGTCTCCCATTGTTACCAGCGCCCCGCCTACCCCGACTGGCCCTACACCCTCTTCACCATGATCCACGGCCAGTCCCGGGATGAAGTCCAGGAGACCATCGAGCAGCTGCGCGAAGCGAGCGACCTCTCGGACTACCGCACCATCTACTCGACGCACGAGTACAAGAAGGTCCGCGTGCGCTACTTCGACGAACGGCTCGGGGATCCGTCACCGGAAAGTCATGCGTCCGCCGCGCCCGAGGGTGAGGTCCGATGAGCGCTCGCCCCTCTCCACCGCCCAACCTCCTCGATGTCGACTTCGCAAAGAGCCCGTTCACTGTCGCGTGGGAGATAACCCGCGCCTGCGGCCTCGCCTGTGTGCATTGCCGCGCGGAAGCTCAGCCCCGGCGCGACCCGCGCGAACTCACCACGGCCGAAGGCCTGGAGCTGGTCGACCAGGCTGCCCGGATGGGCACGAAGGTATTCGTCATCACCGGCGGCGACCCCCTCATGCGTGACGACTGCTTTGATTTCGTCCGCCGCGCGCGCGAGAACGGCATGCAGGTCGGCTTCTCGCCGAGCGCGACCGGGCGCCTCACCCGGTCCAGCCTCGAGCAGGCGCTCGCCGTCGGGGTACACCGCCTCCATCTGTCGCTCGACGGCGCCTCCGCGGAGACCCACGATCGCTTCCGCGGCGTCCGGGGCTCCTTCGACCGCACTCTCCGGGCAATGCGCGACGCACGGGAGATAGGCCTGCCGCTCCAGGTTGGCACGACCATCACGCGCGATACCGAGGCCGATCTACCGGGAATCGTGGAAATCCTGCGCGATGCGAACGCCGCGATGTGGAGCGCCTTCTTCCTCGTCCCCACCGGGCGCGCCCAGGAAGAGCAGATGCTCGATGCCGAGGGCCACGAGCGCGTGATGTCGTGGCTCGCCAGCCTCTCCGGAGCGATGCCCTTCGATGTCCGCACCACCGCCGGAATGCAATATCGCCGCATCCTGGCGCGGCGCGCGGCTGGCCGGCCAGCCGGCCAACCGGTCACCGGCGCCGGTTTCTCCTTCGGCGGAGCCAACCGCCCCATCCGCGCCGTGAACGACGGCGACGGCTTCTGTTTCGTCTCGCACGTCGGCGACATCTCGCCGTCGGGGTTCTTGCCCCTCGTCGCAGGAAACGTTCGCGAGCAGGCGCTGGCATCCGTCTACCGCGAGTCCCAGTTATTCCGCGAACTCCGCGATCGGACGCTCCTGAAGGGCCGATGTGCCGTCTGCGAATTCCGCGAGCCCTGCGGCGGCTCGCGCGCCCGCGCCTGGGCGATGACCGGCGACTACCTCGCCGCGGATCCCTCGTGCGCCTACACCCCTGCAGCTCTCAACACTCCGGAGTAGCAATATGCTCAGCGTTTCCGCCCTCATCCGCCGCAACGTTACCCCGGGCGATGTCCTTCGCTACGGACGCAGCAGCCGCGCACCGTCGGCGCTTCTCCACTTCGCCGAAGACAAGAAGCCCGTCGTCGTCTGGAACGTTACCCAGCGATGCAACCTGCACTGCATCCACTGCTACGCCTCGTCCAGGGACCGCGAGTACCCGAACGAGCTAACTACCGAGGAAGGCTTCGCCCTGCTCCAGGACCTCGCCGCGTTCGGCGTGCCCGTTGTCCTCTTTTCGGGTGGCGAACCCCTCCTCCGGCCGGACCTGTTCACGCTCATGCGCCGCGCCCGCGAACTCGGCATGCGCGCCGTCCTTTCGACCAATGGCACGCGCATCGAGGCCAGCGAAGCCCGCGAACTGCGGGAGATCGGCGTCTCCTACGTTGGAGTCAGTCTTGATGGTCTCGGGCCCACGCACGATTCGATCCGCGGCGCCTCGGGAGCGTTCAGCGCGGCATTACGCGGCATCAAGACCTGCCAGGCCGAAGGCCTCAAGGTCGGCCTGCGCGTCACGGTCCACCGGAAGAATGCCGCCGAACTCCCGGACCTCATGCGCTTGATGACCGAAGAACGCATCGACCGGATGTGCGTCTACCATCTCGCCTACGCGGGCCGGGGCGCGAAGATCAGCGGCTTCGACCTGGGCGCCGACGAGACGCGCTCCCTGGTGAACGACGTCTTCGATTGGGTCGCCAGCTGGCCGGAGGGCGACCCGCGCGAACTGCTCACCGTCGATAACCACGCCGACGCACCGTTCCTGTACCTCTGGATGCAGGAGCATCAGCCCGGCCGCGCGGAAGAGGTGGCCCAGATGTTGCGCTGGAACGGTGGCAACCAGAGTGGCATCGCCATCGCCTGCGTCGATCCCCAGGGCAACGTCCATCCCGACCAGTTCTCGTGGCACCAGGACCTCGGGAACGTGCGGGAGCGGCCCTTTTCTGAAATATGGACCGCCCGCGATCATCCACTACTGTCGTTCTACCGCGACCGCGCGGTCAGGCTGCAGGGACGTTGCGGCAATTGCCGGTTCCTCGAATGGTGCAATGGCAATCTCCGGGTACGCGCCGAAAGCGCCACGGGCGATATCGCCGGTGATGATCCGGCGTGCTACCTGACCGACGAGGAGATAGCCGTTCGGGCCTGACGGGGTTTGGAGGGTCAGAGGCCGATGACCAGCCCGTCTTCGGCGCACGTGTAGCCTTCGCCCACCTCGCCCCGCCGCTCGAGCATGTCGCCGCTCATGTGCGTGAGTACCGTCTGGCCGCACCCCAGGCGGTCCCGGTTCGCCCGTAGCGCCGCGAACGGCAGGTGGAACTTCACTTCACGCTCGAACGTGTACGCCTCCGCGATGAACACGTCCGCGCCCGCCGCAGCCTCCACGAGCGCATCGCACCACTCGGTGTCCCCCGAGTAGGCGATGGTCCGCCCGGCCACCTCCACGCGGTAAGCGTGCGCGGGCGCGCCGCTCGCGTGCATCACCGGGAATGCCGAGACCTGCATGCCGCCAACCGCCGTCCGCTCTCGCTCGACGAGCTCCAGCACGTGCGTCTGGAACCGCCGCTCCACCGTCGACGACCCCGGGTACAGTGTCTCCATCGCCGCAACCAGCCGCGCGGCGATCCCAACCGGCCCCGCCACCACCAGCGGTGTCGTCCGCCGTGAAAACTGGCCGGACAGGATCAGGAACGGCAGGCCGCCGAAGTGGTCTCCATGCAGGTGCGTCACCAGCACCGTGTCGACCGCGTTTGGGTCGAAGCCCTGCTGCCGCATTGCCGTCAGCGAGGTCGCGCCGCAATCGAGCAGCGCCGTGCCCACCTCCGTCTCCAGCGCGATGCACGCCTGGAACCGTCCCCCGCTCCCAAACGCATCCCCGGACCCGATGAACCGAAGCAGTGGAGTCGCGTCAGCCATTCGCCGAAGTCTCGCACAAGCTCCTGGGACTGCGCTCGCCGCATTGCGACCCGCGCAGAAGAGGCCCCTCGTCAATCTTCTTGGCGCGCCCCTTGGCGCTCTTGGCGCCTTGGCGGCCCACCACCGGGCAATCCGCTAAATGTCGAGGTTCTTCACCTGGCTCGCGTTCGCCTGGATGAATCGCCGCCGGTGGCTCACTTCGTCGCCCATCAGCTCATAGAACAGCACGTCCGCCGCCGCCGCATCCTTCACGCCCACCTGCAGCAGCATCCGCGAGTCCGGCTTCATCGTGGTCTCCCACAGCTGCTCGGCATTCATTTCGCCAAGACCCTTGAAGCGTTGCACGTTCAGGTTTGTGCGCTTGCTCTGCTTCTTGAACTCTTCGAGTTCCGCGTCGTTGTAGAAGTACCGCACATCCTTGCCTGCTGCCGCCCGGTAGAGCGGCGGCTGCGCGATGTACAGGTAACCTCCATCGATGAGTTCCGGCATGTTCCGGAAGAAGAACGTCAGCAGCAGCGTCCGGATGTGGGCGCCGTCGACGTCCGCGTCCGTCATGATGATGACCTTGTGGTAGCGCAACCGCGCCACGTCGAACGTCTCGCGGATACCCGTGCCCAGCGCCGAAATCACCAGCCGGATGGCTTCGTGGCCCAGCATTTTGTCCGGCCGCGCCTTTTCCACGTTCAAAATCTTGCCGAAGAGCGGCAGGATAGCCTGGAACTTGCGGTCGCGCCCCTGCTTTGC
>CAUJEQ010000288.1 GCA_963169135.1 Chloroflexota bacterium | reverse complement strand
GAACACGAGATCGACCACGTCAACGGGATCCTCTACATCGACTACCTCGCAAGCCCGGACGCGCTCATCTCGCTGAGTGACGCGCCCGAGGTGCGGAGCTAACTCGCCGCCCCGGGCCACAAGGAGCTGACATGTTCATCGAGACGATCCAGGCACGAGAGGTCCTCGACTCCCGTGGAAATCCCACCGTGCAAGTGGCCGTCGTGCTGGACGACGGAGCCATGGGCGAGGCGATGGTGCCCTCAGGAGCCTCGACCGGAGCGCACGAAGCCGTTGAGTTGCGGGATGGTGGCCGGCGCTACGGCGGCAAAGGTGTGCAGAAGGCCGTCCAGAACGTCAATACCTCCATCGCCAAGGCTCTCGAAGGGTTTCCCGCAACCGAACAGCGCGCCATCGACCGCCTCCTCTGCGAGCTCGACGGCACGTCGAACAAGGGGAAGCTCGGCGCGAACGCCATTCTCGGCGTCTCGCTGGCCACCGCCCGCGCGGCGGCCGACTCGTTCGGTCTTCCCCTCTACCGCTACCTGGGCGGGGCTTCTGCGCACCGGCTGCCGGTTCCGATGTTCAACATCCTCAACGGTGGCAAGCACGCGCCCGACTCGACCGACTTCCAGGAGTTCATGGTCATGCCGGTGGGCGCCGAGACCTTCAGCGAGGGTCTGCGCATGGGCGCCGAGGTGTACCAGGCGCTTAAGGCTGTGCTCCACGATCGGGGCGCCATTACCTCGGTGGGCGACGAAGGCGGGTTCGCGCCTTCGCTCCCGGGCAACGAAGAGGCGGTCCAGGTGGTCCTTGAAGCGGTGGAGCGCGCCGGCTACAAGCCCGGCACCGACATGGTCATCGCGCTCGACCCGGCAACCACGGAGCTTTACGTGAACGGCAAATATGCACTCGCGAAGGAGAAGCGCGTGCTGACCTCGAAGCAGATGGTCGACCACTGGGCTTCGTGGGTGGAGAAGTACCCGATCCGCTCGCTTGAAGACGGGCTGGCGGAAGACGACTGGGAGGGCTGGGCCGCGCTCGTGGCGAAGCTCGGCGGCCGGTGCCAGCTTGTCGGCGACGATCTACTGGTGACCAACCCGGAGCGAATCCGGCGAGGCATTGCGGAGAAGTCCGCGAACAGCGTGCTGGTGAAGCTGAACCAGATAGGCACGTTGACGGAGACGCTCGAAGCCGTGGAGACAGCCCAGCGGGCCGGCTGGACGGCCGTCATCAGCCACCGTTCCGGCGAGACGGAAGACACGTTCATCGCGGACCTCGCCGTGGCGACCGGGGCGGGCCAGATCAAGACCGGGGCCCCGGCCCGGAGCGAGCGCACGGCGAAGTACAACCGCCTGCTGGCCATCGAAGCGGAGCTCGGGCCGGGTGCGACCTACGCGGGCTGGGACTCGATCAAGCAGCTTGGCCCGCGGCCCGTGCGCGAAGCCGCTCCGCGGCCGCGCCCGCGCAGCGAACGCCGGCCGCCGCGGGCGCGGCATTGAGATGACGCCGGAACTCCGCGCGATCCTCGACCGCTTCATGTACGAGCAGGCGACCGTCACGCACATCGTGATGCCGCTCCCGGCCGAGGGCGCCGAGCGGGTAGTAGACGGGACCGGGTGGACGATCCGGCAGCTCGTTGCGCACTTCGCGGACTCACAGGAGGGCTATGCGGCCGCCGTTGGCCGGTGGCTTGCGGGTGAGCCAGTAGAGCCAGCGGGCTTCGACCGCGATCGCGCCAATGCGGAGACGGCCAGGGCCAACGCGGAGACGCCGCTCCCCGAGCTGCTGGTTCGCCTGCGGAAGTCGTTGCGCGCGCTCTCCGCGGCGTTCCATGCCGTCCCTGACGAACGGCTCGCCGAACCGTTCGGGGCCCACAGCGCGGTTGAGACGTTCCACCGCTGGGAACGGCACTACCTCGACCACGGGCTCGACCTGCTCGATGCCGTCCCGGAAGTACGCTTCGACCCGCTGGTATTGAACTGGATCCTTTACGCCGAGTTTGTGGACGAGCCTTCGAAAGTCCGGCAGCAGCAGCTCATGCAGGAAGTCCGGGCGCACTACGCGGCCATGCCGGATGAAGCGATCGAGGGGGAAGCATGAGCGGCGGCTATCGGGTGTCCCCTCCGCGCATGTCGCCGGTGGCAACGCGCGCGCCGAAGCCGCCCGCTGACGCGAGCGGGAGCCCCGACGCCTACCGCCAGACCACCTTCGTCCTGAGCGGCGATGTCGAATGCGTGCTCGACGGTCTGAACCTCGAAGGCTCTATCGCGGACGCGTCCTCCGGGGCGAAGTTCCGGACGCAAAAGATGGTTGCGGCGCTGGGACTCTGGTCGCGCGGCTGGTTGTCGCGGCTGGAGGCGCTGCACGCCATCGAGTGGGGCAACTATGTGGCCGCGATTGCGCTGGTCCGTGCCGCGGCCGACTACCAGGCGTCGTCGCTGTACGTCCTGCGCACCGATGCGGTGGAGTGGCGGGAGTGGCTCGAAGGCGGTGGGATCGCGCTGGCCCCCGATCAGCACGCCACCGAGTTTCGCCTGCACCCGTTCCGGGCCGCCGAGGTGCTCGCCGCGCACGACATCCTCGGACCCGTGTACCGGACGACCATGGATCTTTCGCTGTCGCACTTCGGCTCGACCCTCCTTGTGGCCGGGAACGAATCCGCACCAGACCGCGTGCTCATGACGTTCGGTGACCGCGACTTCCACCTGGGGTTGGCAGAGCTCGGCCTGGGTTGGCTTGCCCAGCTCGGCATGGCGCAGGTAGATGCGGTCGCCGAGTTCGATGGTGTGTTCGCGATCACGGACCGGCCGCGGATAGACGCCTGGCGGGCCGGGGCCGCGAAGCTTGTGGAGGGCCGCGACCGGTGCCGGGTCGACACGATCGAGCGTGACGGCGAGAAGCGCTACCTCGTGCACAACTGGCGCCGCGAACCGCGGAGCGCGCCGAAACGTCTGCTCCTCTAAACCCCGGTAACGGGAGCCCGGTGTAGCATGTGCACCCATGCGACGAGCTCTGTTCTTCCTTGTATGCGCGGTACCACTGCTGCTGGCCGCGGCTTGTGGAGATGACGACGACGGGCTGCCGAGTGCCACGGGTCCGGCCGGCAGCGACGAGGACTACCTCCGAGCGGTCTGCATCGGGACCAGCAAATTTTCGAATGCCCTCCTGAGCAAGACGAGTGCCGAGGAGATCGCTGCGGTCGTGCGTGACTTCGCCGACGAGATGAAGGCGCTGAACCCCCCGGCCGACCTGGAGGAGTACAACACGCAGTTCGTGGCGTACCTCGAGGCTGCACTGGAAGAGCCGACGTCGCTGGTTACCACGGCACCGCCCGAGCCCCCGGCTGACGCGCGGCGCCGCCTGGCCGCGCTCGAACCGACGATTCCCGAATGCAAGGATCCAACCTTTTTCAGCCGCGACGACGTGCCCTGATCCGAGCGGGAGGGGCCGGAATGCCGCCCGCGTCTATACTGTGACCAGCACCGGAGCACCGGGTAGAGGAGAGCCATGCCGACACCGTACGCATACTTCCAGGGCAAGATCGTCCCGCTGAGCGAGGCGAAAATCGGTGTGATGACCCACGCCTTCAACTACGGTACGGCAGTCTTCGAAGGTATCCGCGGCAACTGGAACCCGGACGACCAGACGACCTACCTCTTCCGCCTGCGCGAGCATTTCGAGCGGCTCGGCCAGAGCTCGAAGATCCTGACGCTGCAAATGCACCAGACAGTCGACCAGCTGTGCGAGATCGCGGTCGAGCTGGTGGAACGGAGCGCGTTCACTGAGGATGTCTACCTCCGGCCGATGGTGTACCTCTCGAGCGAACAACTTGGTGTCCGGCTGCACAACCTGGAGAGCGACACGCTCGTCTTCCTGACACCTTTCCCCGCCTACCTCCCCGAGGTGGCGCGCTGCCACACGAGCACCTGGCGCCGCGTGCAAGACACCGGCATCCCGCCGCGCGCGAAGGTCACCGGCATCTACGTCAACAGCGCCCTGGCCAAGACGGAGGCCAACGCGAACGGCTTCGACGAGGCCATCATGCTCAACGAGAACGGCCACGTCTCCGAGGGCAGCGGCGAAAACATCTTCATGGTCCGCAATGGCAAGTTGATTACGCCCACGCCCGCCGACAACGTCCTCGAAGGCATCACTGCGAAGAGCGTGATCGAACTGGCGACGAACGAACTTGGCGTCGAGCTCGTCCAGCGCGAAATTGACCGCACCGAGCTCTACATCGCCGACGAGGTGTTCATGACGGGCACCGCCGCACACCTCACGCCGGTGGTTGAGGTGGACCGCCGAAGCGTGGGGACGGGCCGCCCGGGGCCGATCACGAGCAAGCTGAGCGAGCTGTTCTACGACTGCATTCGCGGAAAAAGCGAGAAGTATCAGCATTGGTGCACGCCAGCACGCGCCCGCGTCGCAAACTAGAGCCGGTCGCATTCAAGCCGCCTCGCGCGCTCGGTGTCATCTCCGGGAGCGGGTTTACGGCGTGGGCCGCCATTGCGGCGGGGGTCGCGGCCCAGACTGCAATTGGCGCCGAGGCCGAACTCAAGACCTTTGTCGCGTGGGTCGTGGCCGGACTCTGCCTGGTGCTCGCCGTTGTGTTCGCCAATTGGACCTACGGCGTCTTCAGCCTCGCCTACCTCATCGATCGCGACACCCTCACGATCCGCTGGGGGTTCCGGCGCATCGTCGTCCCCATCGAGGCAATTCAGCGGATGGTGCCGGGCCGGACGCTCGATGAAGCCCATGTCAGCGGGCTGAACTGGTGGGGCTGCCACGTCGGGGGCTGCGACGTGAAGCGCATCGGCTATACGCTCTTCTACTCGACCCATACTTCGCCCGACGAGCTGCTCTACCTGGTCACGAACGACGAGTCGTACGCGATCACCGTGCTGGACCAGGCGGCCTTCGCCGAGGAAATCCAGGCGCGCGCCGAGCTCGGGCCCGTGGAGTCTCACGTCCAGCGCTCGGAGGCGACGGGCCTGGCGGCGCTGCCGTTCTGGCGCGATCGCCATGCGCTGGTCGCCGTCGGGATCGGGGCGGCGGCCTGTGTGGTGCTTGGCGGATACGTGTTCGCGCGCTACCCGGGCCTGCCGCAGGTGGTCGAACTGAGCTTCCCCGCGCTGGGAGGAGTGGTGCGGGTCGGCGACAAAGACGAACTGTTGAGAATTGCCTACCTGGGTGCGGGGATCGTGGGCGTGAACACCGCGATGGGCATGCTTTTGCATGCGCGGGAGCGCGCGGCTGGCCTGTGGCTGATGGCGAGCACCGGGCTGCTCCAGGCCATCCTGCTGGCGGCAGCAGTCGTCGCCTTCGGCCGAGCCTGATCCGCCTTGCGGCGTGGTGCGGTAACGCGAGCGACGCGATACCATGGCTTCCCGGTACGCCCCCGTAGCTCAGCGGATAGAGTGTCGGCCTCCGGAGCCGAAGGCGCAGGTTCGATTCCTGCCGGGGGTACCATTGTTCCTGCCTGGTTCTCACGACCTCTTCCCGCATACCGTCCCGCCCCCCTCCATCGCCTCGCTGGTCACCCCTCCGCGCCGACCAGGTGGACGGCGAGGTGGGGGTGCGCTCGCAATAGCCGCTCCGCGAGGGTCCTCCGGTGCAAAGGTCCTCGTCCCGGGCGGTGGATGAGCGTTACATGGACGATGCTCTCGTTCCTGATGATCGCGCCAAGTTCGACCTCAAGGTCCACGCCGGGCAGCTCGCGCACTTCGGCATTCAGGTCCTGAGCGACGGTAAGGATGTGCACCATGCCAGCTTCGCGCTTCAACGCCGCCGGGTACGCGGCGTAGAGTTCGCCGTCGTAGGCATGGGCCATGCGCCATGCGCGGCGAAGGGCGCGTTCCGAAGCCCGGGTGTTGTCGAGGAGGACGAGCACCC
>CAUJEQ010000287.1 GCA_963169135.1 Chloroflexota bacterium | reverse complement strand
CGATCGCCGCGGACGCGGATCTGCGACGTTACCCAATCGCCACTGGCCGCGACTGCAACGGGCTCGGGCCGGAGCACTCCAGCGGTCGCGGAGCGGAGGCGCTGCAGCGCGGCGACAAACGGCGCCCTGCCCGCGAACACTCCGCACAGCGGGCCCGTGCCGTGGAGTGTCAGTGCGGCGCCGGGGGCAAGGAAGCCCGCCAGGCGGTCCCAGTCCTCCCGGCGCATGGCATCGCGAATGGCGTCCATGGTTGCCAGGTTGGGGTTGGAGGCTTGTTCCCGGGCCCGCTCCTGCGTTTTGGCCTGGGATGGCAGCGGTCCCGCGAGCGAGAACACCAGCGGCTCCGGAATGGCAGCGTGCTGGCTGAGCACGCGTAACAATTCGCGCCCCTCCGCGTCCCGCACGACCGTCTCGATGACAGCCTGGGTGCGTCCGCGGCGCACCCAGCGCGCCTCAGCCTCAACAGAGGCGCTGCTGGATGGGCGAAGGTGGTAGATGGTGCGGACCGTGGCGCCATAGGGTGCCACGATGGTTTGCGGCTGCTCTCCAAGGCCGGTCGCAAGCAGGCCGGCCGATAGCGCCGCGAGCGTCTCGAGCACTTCGCCGACCCATTGCCGCGAGCCAACCTGCCGGCAGAGTGCTGGCCCGGACGACGTCAGCACCGCGCGCTCAGGCTCCCAGGCCGCGATCGCTGCCCCGAGTGCCGCGGGAAGGACGCCGAACTCGGCCCAGAACTCCTTCATCACGGTGAGCTCCTCGCGGGTCCCGGCCGGGCGCTCCTTCGCACCTGCCTCCGGATGCGGGCTCATGCGAAGAACTCCTTGAACGCCTCCTGGTCGACCGGGATGGTCTCGCCGTCGATGATGAGGCCGTCCTTGAGGCGGTACCGGTAAGCCTGGTAGTTGTCGTAGGTGCGGCCGTCCGGACGGGAGGCGGTGACCTTCATGTACATGAGGACGTTCTCTTCGTCGGCGAGGACGATCTCGGGCACGGCGGTCAGGGTGCCGTTGGTCATGTCGAGGATGCGCTGGAGGACGCCGGCCATCGCCTCCCAGCCGTGGTAGACGCCGCTGATCGAGGCGCGGCCACGGACGGTGTAGGTGTATTCGGGGTGGATGAGGGCGCCGCACGCGTCGATGTCTCCCTGGCTGAGGGCGGCCATGGCCTCGCGGACTCGCTGGATCGTTTCTTCGGGGGTCATGTGTGCTTCTTCTCTCTCGCATCCGAGGTCTGCGATGGCGTCTGGATCGTTGTGAGCTCGCGCGGATAGCGCCCGTCTTCACCGAAGGGCTGGATGTCGCGGTGGAACAGGAGGATCTTCCAGCCGTCCGCCGTCTTCCTCATTACCTGCGAGAAGCGGACGCGGGCCCGCTCGGGCGGGCGGCCCTTCTCCTGGAAGTCCTCGACGAAGACGCCCCAGGCGAGGCCGAGGTCTTCGCCCGTGACCGCTGTCTCAACCTGCTCGAGGGTGGTGCGAAAGGAGTCGCAGCGGGCGAAGAAGTCTCCCAGGAGCCTGGTATTCCCCTCGATCCCCAGGCTCGACATGTCGCGGGCCCCGATTGTGCGGTAGCCGTAGCCCACGCCCTCCGCGTCGATAACGCATGCGGCGAGGTCTCGTCGGTTGAAGGCCCCGACCCAGTCGCGCACGGCCTGCGCGACCTCTTCTTTCGTGATCCTCATGGCTCGCACCTCCTTATGTGTCAGGGTCGGTTTGCGGCCCGACCCCATTCGCGACTCCGGGTCTCACCACTTGACCTGCGGGCGCCCGGCTACAGGACCGCGTAAACCTTGTAGGCCACGACATTTGGCGGCTCCCCCCAGCCCACACCGACCGCGATGATCCGGTTCAGCCAGGCGTATTTCTCGGAGCTAGTCTCGAACCGCGGCGTTGTGCGGAAGTAGTTTTCGCCGGCCGGCAGATCGCCAAATGGGCCGAGCGACTGCTGGTGAACGTGGCCCGGATAGAAGGCGTAGATCTCCGCGCCGTCGTCCGTCCGGAGGAGCGCCCGGACATCGAGCACCGCGACGCCGTCGGTGCGCTGCACGGCGAAGTCGGCGCCGAACGGGAGCACATCGCCACAGATGTGGGGCCCCTCGACGCGCCCCCCGGTGATGGGGTAGATCATGCGGCGGCCGGCTCCGGCATCCCCGATCTCGTGGATGTTGTCCATGTCGATCGTGGCCCGGAGGTCATAGAGCCACTCGGTGCGTAGTTCTCCTGGCATTCCCTGGTCTCCTTCCCTGCTTGGTTGCGTGACTCACCAGGTCGCCTGCGCGAAGCCGGCCCACCACGACTCGACGAACCTGCCGTCCTCGATGCGCCACGTCTGGACGTACCCGCCCCGCCGGGCATTCGCGATGACCCCGACCCGGTCCCCGGCGGCGTAGACGCGGTAGTCCGGGATCATGGTGGGTCTGCCCTCTGCCGCATCGATGGCAGCGACGGCGGTGGCAAGCCGGTCCGCGTGCTGTTCCGCGGTGACATTGAAGCTGCCTTCCGCCTCGTGCCGCGTGAAGACGGGTCCACAGAGCTGCGGCGCCAGCTCGGCAAAGCGGCGCTGTTCGTACATCTCTTCGTACCAACGGCGGAGGAGGGCCTTGTTCGCGTCGGGGTCGCCTTCGCCAACGGGGCACAACTCCCAGGCAACC
>CAUJEQ010000286.1 GCA_963169135.1 Chloroflexota bacterium | reverse complement strand
GCCGCATTCCGGGCGCCGACAGGAGGTAGAGGGTCTCATGGGTCGCGCGCCAGTCATCCGCTGAAACCAGGACGGCATCCGCGCGAAGCCCGGAGATGTGGACAGGCTCGCCTGACTTCGCAACCTCGTCGACCAGACGATGCAATCGTCCGCGAGCGCGCGTGACCGGTATCGACTTCAGGGCGGTAAGCGTACGGGATCCCGTCGACAGCGCGCCGTCAAGGTCGTTCGGATGTGGACGCACTATGGGTAGGCTCCCGGCGGCTACTCCATACGGGCGCGGCGGGCGATAACGTCGGCAAGCGTCTCGCCGAGGGCGGCTTCGAGCCCGGCGACGTGCTCGGCATCGTGGGCGGTCCACTGCGAAACGAACTGTTCGACGGTGAACTCGCGCCCGGCTTCGGTGCGGCCACGGAGGGCCCAATCGGCGGGCCGCAGGCTCCGGAGGATGCCAAGGCTCGCCTGGCGCTGGAGGGCGAAATCAGCGAGCAGCCACTCCTTACGGTCGCGGGCGCGGTTGCGTCCGGGCTCCCACTCAGCCCCCTCGATGAAGCGCAGGGCCGGGGTGTCCTCGGCAAGCATCCGTTCGAGGGCGACGCGCATGCAGAGGTACTCGTCGTCGCGAAAGTGGGCGAGGATGGTACGGGCGCTCCAGCCGCCGGCGAAGGCCATGTCGAGCCGCTCCTCCGGGGCCTCGGCGACCAGGTGGGCGAGGGTGCGCGGGGTTGCGGCCAGGCGTGCGATCAGTTCGTCCATGGAAACACTGTAGCGGGCGCGGGCGGGCCGAGTCCTCAAGCCAGCGGCCAGCCTATACTTGGGCATGCGCGAACCAATCCCCTCACGCGTCCGGGCGGATGGCGTGGAACTTCAACTCTTCGAGTGGCCCGGTGACGGGCCCGCGGTCTTTTTTGCCCATGCGACCGGCTTCCATGCACGCTGCTGGGACCGGGTGATCGAGCGGCTGCCCGGCTTGCACGCCTACGCGCTCGACATGCGGGGTCACGGGCGCAGCGACAAGCCCGAACCCCCGTACCCATGGGGCAACTTCGGCCGCGATGTGGCCGCGGTTGCCCGGCAGATCGGACTCAACGGCGCCCTCGCGGTGGGCCATTCGAAGGGCGGGCACGCTGTGACGCTCGCGGCATCGCTCGAACCGGGCATCTTCGCGAAGCTGCTGCTGATCGACCCGGTGATTGGACCGCGCACGGCGCCGGCCAGTGCAGCGTCTGACGGCGACCACTTCGCGGCGCGGCGCCGGAACGAGTGGTCTTCGCCCGAGGAGATGTTCGAGCGTTTCAAGGACCGGCCGCCGTTCAGCGGCTGGGACCCGGATGTCCTGCGCGACTATTGCGATTACGGGTTGCTGCCGAATCCGGAGGGCGAGGGCTACGTGCTCGCCTGCCCGCCGGCGATCGAGGCCGCGACCTATGCCGGGGCGATGACGACCGACATCTATCCGGCAATCGAGTCGCTGACCATCCCGGTGCGCATCCTGCGGGCGCGGCAGCGGACCGAGGGCGGCCCGATGGACATGAGCAGTTCTCCGACGGCGCCGGACCTGGCAAGCCACTTCCAACACGCCGAAGACGTGTTCCTGCCCCAGTACAGTCACTTCATCCCGATGGAAGACCCTGCGTTCGTGGCGCGGCAGGTGCTCGAGATGCTCGGTTGAGCACGATGGCGGCGCGACTGCCTGCCCTCCGCCACCGCGACTTTCGCGCACTCTGGATCGGGAGCGCGTGTTCGAGCATCTCGCTCTGGACGCTGCTGCTTGGCAACGCCTGGATCGTCTACAAGCTGAGCGACTCGTCGCTGTGGGTGGGCGTCTCGACGTTCGCATCGATGTCGCCCTATCTGGTGGCGCCGCTGGGGGGCATGGTGGCCGACCGGGCAGACCGGCGCATCCTGGTGCGGGTGACGCGGCTGGCGACCTTCGGCGTGACCGTCACGCTGGCCACGCTGGCCCTGACCAACGTGATCGAGGTGTGGATGGTGGTCTCGATGGCGTTTGTCCAGGGCGTCATCCGCTCGGTGGAGATCCCTTCGGACCAGGCGCTGCTTGCAAACGTGGTGCCCATTTCGGACCTGGGCAACGCGGTGGCGCTGACGAGCACGACGCAGCACGGCTCGCGGGCCGTGGGGCCGCTGCTGGCGGGGCCGCTGCTGGCCACGATCGGCGTGGAAGGCGCGTATGGCATCTCGGCGCTCTTCGCGCTGCTGTCGTTTGCATCGGTGCGGCGGGTGAGCGTCTCGTCGCGCGGCGGGGTGACGCGGCTGCGGGATGTGAGCCAGAACATGCGCGAGGGCATGGCCTACATCGGGAGGACGCCCGAGGTGGCGGCCATCTTCATCCTGGTGTTCGCGCACTGCTCGTTGACGATGTCGTTCGACGCGATGTTGCCGGGGTTCGCGGAGACGCGGCTACACAGCCCCTCCGGCGGGTTCACGATCATGACCTTCGGCGTAGGCGTCGGGGCACTGGTAGGGACGTTCGTGCTGGCCATGACCACCGGCACGGGACGAGGGCCATTGCTGTTCTGGACGGCGATTGCGAGCGGCGTTTCGCCGATGCTGATGGCCGGGAGCCACCATGTAGCCCACGCGGCGGCGGGGGCCATCCTGATGGGCTCATCGCAGGCGATGTTCATGGCGTTGAGCGCGGTGCTGTTGCAGGAGGTGGTCCCCGACAACATTCGCGGGCGTGTGATGAGCCTCTACCTGATGTCAGCTGGCGGTGTGATGGCGTTCATGAACCTTGGTTTCGGGGCGATGGCAGACCGGACGGGTGCGCCGATCCTGTTCTTCCTGCCGGGCGCGGCGTTCGTGGTGATTACGCTGGCAAGCCTTGCGACCGGGCCCTACTTGCGGCGCATCTACCGGACCGGGACGGCAGCGCCCGCGGCAGCGTGATGGTGGTTTCGAGCCGCGAGTGGTGAGGTGCGGGTGGTAGGGGCGTATGGCCATAGGAGCGTCGCGCGGGGTTCGCCGATTGGGGCGCGAGCGGCGGCGCCCGGCGCGCAGGTCAGGCGGCCTTGCCGGCGACGACGAGCTGGTGGCGGCCACCCGCCTTCGCGGAGTAGAGGGCGCGATCCGCGAGGTCGTAGGCGCGGGCCACGGTGACCGCCGGGGAATCGGTCTGGCGGCGGCAGGGGGCGAGGCCGGCGCTGACGGTGACCGGGAGGGATGCGCCTCCGGGCAGGGTCACCGGTTCGGCGGCCACGTGTTCGACGGCACGGAGGGCAGCGGCCTCGGCCTCTGCCAGCGGGCCGCTGAAAAGGACCGCGAACTCTTCGCCGCCGAGGCGCCCGACCGTGCCCGCGTAGCCGACGGCTTCGACGATCCGCTCGGCGACGGCCCGAAGGACGATGTCGCCGCCAGGATGGCCGCACGTGTCGTTGATCGCCTTGAACGAGTCGATATCAAAGATGGCGATGGCCGAGGGGCGGCGCGATTCGGCAAGTTCGAACCAGGCGCGACGGGAGAGGACCCCGGTGAGCGCATCGTGGCTCGCGAGGTATTCAGCCCGGCGGCGCGAGGTTTCGGCAGCGCGCGCAAGCTCCTCGGCCCGCTCCTTCGCCGTCCGGAGCGCCTGGTTGAGCGTCCGGAGCTCGCGTTCGGCGTGCACCCGCTCGGTGACGTCCATGGTGACCGTGATGACGGCAACCGGGACCCCGGCATCGTCTCGGAGCGGTGCGAACTGCGTTTCGTAGTCGTGCCCGAAGGCGCTGGAGTTGGCACAGAACGCTTCACCGCCGAGACAGCGCTCGATGTGACCGCGGGTAGCCTCGGCAATCGCGGCAGGCAAGATGTCGAAGATGCTCTTGCCGGCA
The DNA here is from genome assembly GCA_963169135.1 of Chloroflexota bacterium. Taxonomy (GTDB): domain Bacteria; phylum Chloroflexota; class Dehalococcoidia; order Tepidiformales; family Tepidiformaceae; genus Amarobacter. The sequence goes on along the minus strand of CAUJEQ010000286.1, from coordinate 5,918 downwards.
AGCACGCTCCCTGCGTTCACGGCGCGGGGAAGGCTGGCGCCCTCGGAAAGGGTGATGGTGCCGTCAGGCTGCATCACGGTGATGAGGGCGGGCGAATTGGCAAACACCGCTCGCAACTGGGCTTCGGCCTCACGCAGCTCGCCGTTCAGGCGGAACGCTGTGACGGTGTTGCTCGCCTGCGAAACGAGCGCACCGAGGAAGGCCACTTCCTGTTCTTCGAACGAATGGGGTTCAGAGGCGCAAAACGTGACGCTACCCAGGAGCTGGTCGCGGAAGAACAGCGGGAAACATGCCATCGAGAGGATGTGCGCCTGCTGGTAGTACCCGCGGAGGCTGTCGTCGACCAACATCTGCTCATTCGGGTCGAACACATCGGGCACGAGCCAGGGCATGCGCGTCCAGGCGAGGTGGCGAGCGACGCGGAGGTCGCGTTCGAGGGCGGTCGGCCCCATGTTCCCCGTACGCCCCTGTTCGGCGATGGTCGTTTCGGAGTGGCGTCCGACGTTCAGGGCGCGGTCGGTGACGTGCTCGATGGCGGGGTCGGTGAGAGTGATGGCCACCCAGGCATAGCCGGACGCCGTGGCGAGTGCGGTCGAAAGACCGGTCAGCACCTCGTTGACATCGTCGGAGCCGTTGAACGCCTCGGCGACATCGGCGAGGGCGCTGAGCTGCGAACGCTGGCGCTCCTGGCGCTCCGCATCGAGCACGTTGCCAACCAGGTAGGCGAGCAGGGGACGGATGGAGGCGACGAGGTCGACCTGCTCATCGGAGAGCCCATTGGGCCAGGGGCCGCGGACAATGAGAACTTCGGAGTTGCTCTCGTTGCCCGGGAGGAGTGCGGCCAGGTGCGTCGCCGGGGTCTCCGCGCCGAGCGGCTGGAGGTCGACGACCATCCGCTCGCTCACTGTGAAGAGGCCACCTGCGACCCCGGGCTGGGCTGCACCTTCGCGCCAGACCAGCCAGTAGCCACGCTGCTTAATCTCGTAGGCGCGGGGGTCTTCCGCGCTGCCCAGGCGGACAAAGTTCGGGTCACCGGCGCGGATGACGTAGGCGTCTTCGGCGGCGAGCAGATCGCGGACCAGGGTACAGGCGCTCAGGATCGTGTCCTCGGCCGCCTCCTGAGCCGGAGTCGCGGCAAGGCGCGCCAGGGCGGCAATCGTGCTCAACATGAGGAGTCCCCCTACCTCGCTCACAGGATGCAGGGTAGTTATCGGCACAGCCCGGTGTGAGCCATAGGCCTCCGCTATGAGATTTCTTGCAGCCACTTAGTGACGCCGCAACGAGGCCGGGAGACCCGGACCTCGGGACGTGGCCTCCGGCCAGGAGTCAGCTTCCCGCAGCGGGGGAGGGGGCCTGCTGGGGCGGCGGCTGGACCTCGCCGCGGCGGCGGCGGGCGAAGGCTTCGTCCTCGCCGACCATGGCAGCAGCCTGCTGGGCCTGCTCCTGTTCGTAGGTCATCTTGTAGAGGTTGGAGTAGATGCCGCCCTTTGCGAGCAGCTCATCGTGGGAGCCGATCTCGGCGATGCGTCCCTGGTCCAGGACGACGATGCGGCTCGCCTCGCGAATGGTGGAGAGGCGGTGGGCGATGACAAAGGATGTCCGGTTCTTGAGCAGCTCGCGAAGGGCCCGCTGGATGATGACCTCGGTCTGGGTGTCGACGTAGGCGGTCGCTTCATCGAGCACGAGGATGCGGGGGGCAGCGAGGATGGCCCGGGCGAAGCTGATGAGCTGGCGCTGGCCGACGGAGAGGTTCTGGCCGCGCTGCTGGAGGACGGTATCGTAGCCCTGGGGCAGGCGGCTGATGAACTCGTCCGCGCCAACGGCCTTCGCCGCGGCAATCACGGCTTCGTCGGTGGCCTCCGGGCGGCCGTAGGCGATGTTGTCGCGCACCGTACCGCTGAAGAGGTAGGGGTTCTGGAGGACCACGCCCATGTGCTTCGTGAGGGATCGGCGCTTCACATCGCGAATGTCGTGGCCATCGATGCGGATTGCGCCGCCGGTGACCTCGTAGCCACGGCTGACGAGCGAGGTGATGGTGGTCTTGCCGGCGCCGGTAGGCCCCACAAAAGCGATCGTCTCGCCGGGTTCGACGTGGAGATCGATGCCCTGGAGGATGGGCACCCCCTCGGTGTAGTGGAAGTACACGTCGTCGAAGTCGACACGGCCCTCAACTTCTTCGAGCTCAACGGCGTCCTCGCGGTCCTTGATGCGAGGTTCGGTGTCGAGCACTTCGAAGATGCGCTCGCCGCCGGCCATGGCGCGCTGGAGCATGGTGTACTGGAGGACCAGGTCGCGGATGGGGTCGAAGAAGCGGCCGACGTAGAGCGTGAAGCTGGTGAGGACCAGGAAGAGGTGGGCGACGTTCACGTCAGAGGCGTTGAGCGCGCGCATGCCGCCGACGATCACCACGGCGCAGGTGGCGATGGCCACGGCGAGTTCGATCACCGGCATGATGGCGGCGGTGAGCATGCCCGCCCAGATGTTCGCGCGGCGGTTTTCCTGGTTGAGGGCGTCGAAGCGGCGGGCGTTCTCGTCCTCGCGGGACATTGACTGGACGGCGCGGACGCCGGAGACGTTTTCGGCGAGGGTGCCGTAGAGGGCGCTGATCTTGACGCGCACGTTGACGAACGCGGCTTTGGCGTGGCGGGCCCACCAGACCATCACGATGATGAGCGGAGGTACGATGGCGAACGTCACCAGCGCGAGTTGCCAGTCCACCATGAGCAGGACGATCACCACGACCGTGAGCCCGACGAAGTCGGCGAGGAAGGTGAGCGAGCCGCTGGTGAGGAGTTCCTGCATGACGGTGACGTCGCTGGTGAGGCGGCTGATCATGCGGCCGACTTCCATCTCGTCGTAGAAGCTGAGGGAGAGCCCCTGCATGTGGTCGTACATCTCGGTACGCAACTCCAGGAGCAGCCGGTTTCCCATCCACGCGGTGGTAAGCAACTGGACATATGCCGAGATCCAGGTAACGAAGGCGGCGCCGACCATGATGCCAAGCAACAGCCAGATGCGGTTGGTGTCGCCCTCCACGCCCGCCTTCACGGTGAAGCCGATGAGCAGTGGCTGGAGGAAGCTGGTCACGGCCGAGATGATCATGCAGGCGAGCGCGAGTGCCGCCTGCTTCTTGTAGGGCTTGAGGTAGGGAAGGATGCGCCGGACAACCTGCGCGTCGTAGGCCTTCCCGAGGTATTCGTCATCCCAGCCGTCGGAACCGCGGCCGTGCCGCATTGGGCCCGTGGCCTGACCACCAATGCCCGAACTCCAACCACCGGCGCCCGCGCCACCGAACATACCCACTACCGGCCTCCTTCGGCGGCGAACCGCGGATGCTGCAATCCTTTGCTCACGCTGCACCTCCCGTGCCCGACTGGGAGGGCGAGGGTGTGAGGACGGCCGACTGGCCCGGGCGGCCGCCGGCCGATCCGTTGCCGCCGGCTGCAGCCACCGAGCTCGGAGCTACCCGTCCAAGGGCCTCTTCCTGGTCCTTGAGTTCGAGGTCGAAGATGCGGCGGTAGAGCCCCTCCTGTTCGAGGAGTTCCTGGTGGCGGCCGCGCTGCACCACCTTGCCCCGGTCGAGGACGATGATTTCGTCGGCGCGGATGACGGTACGGAGCCGCTGGGCGATGACAAACGTGGTGCGCCCCTTCATGAGCTCCTGGAGCGCCTGCTGGATGAGGAACTCGGTCTGCGAGTCCACGCTGGCGGTCGAGTCATCGAAGATGAGGATGCGCGGGTCGAGCAACAGCGTGCGCGCGATCGCGATGCGCTGCTTCTGGCCGCCGGAGAGGGTGACCCCGCGCTCGCCGACCCACTCGTCGTAGCCGTAGGGCAGGCTGACGATGAAGTCGTGGATGCGGGCGGCTTTGGCCGCGCGCTCGATATCTTCCTGGGTGGCATCGGGGCGGCCATAGGCGATGTTGTCGCGGATGGTGCCGATGAAGAGGAAGACATCCTGCTGGACGATGCCGATATTGCGCCGGAGCGACTCGATGGTGACGTCCCGCACATCGATGCCGTCGATCGTGATGCTTCCCGCGGTGACATCGTAGAAGCGCGGGATGAGGTTCACGACGGTCGACTTGCCGCTGCCCGTGGGGCCGAGCAGGGCGATGACCTGGCCGGGCTTCGCGTCGATATCGACCCCGTCCAGGACGGCGCTGACGCTGTCGTAGCCGAAGCCCACGTTGTCGAAGCGGACGTGGCCGGCGGCGTTTTCGAGGGGGACGGCGTCGGGCTTTTCCTGGACGACGGACTGAGCGTCGATCAGCTCGAAAACGCGCTCGGAGGAACTGACGCACCGGGCGAACATGTTGATGATGAAGCCGATGGAGCGCATGGGAAGCTGGAGGAGGTTGAGCCAGAGGGTGAAGGCGAGGACATCGGAGGCGCTCGCATCGCCCCGGGAGATGAGCCATGCACCGACACCGACCGTCAGGCCGATCTGGGCGGCGGAAAGCCCCTGGAGCATCGGCTGGTTGCGGGCCTGGATGACCGAGGAGGTGTAGCTCAGGTCGGCCTGCTTGCGTGCTGCTTCAGCGAATTTCTCGCTTTCGAATGGTTCGCGGCTGAAAGCCTTGACCACGCGGATGCCGGTCAGGCCCTCTTCGGCCACCTGGGTGACTTCGGCCTGGTTCTGCTGGATCTCCTGCCAGATAGGGCGGAGGCGGCGGCTGGTGACGATGGACCGCCAGGCCAGGATCGGGAGGCTGATGATGCTGACCAGCGCGAGCTGCCAGTTGATGACGAACATCCCGACGACGGAGATGACGAGCATCAGCATGATGAAAGCGAACCGCAGCGCCCCCATATTGATGAACATGCGGATGTTCTCTACGTCCTGCGTGGCGCGGGACATGATCTGGCCGGTCTGCACCTTGTCGTGGTAGGCGTAGCTGAGCCGCTGGAGGTTGTCGTAAATCTTGTTACGGATGTCGTAGGCAACGTTCTGGCCGACGGTCTCGCCCAGGTACTGCTGCCCGAAGGAAGCGAGTCCGCGGCCGATGGCGAAGACGACGATGGCAAGCGCGCCCAGTATGAGCAGCTTCTCGTTGCCCTGGAGCCCGGTCAGCCTGTCCGCATCATCTCGCTGCGGGTCGAGGCCAAAGTCGATGGCAAAGCGAATCAGGAGCGGGCTGATCATGACGAACGAGCCCGCCAGGAGCATGGAGATCCAGGCCAGGGAAATCCTGCCCCGGTATGGCTTCAAGTACGGAATAAGGCGCAGCAGCCAGCGCACGGACAGTCCCCCTTCTCGTGCGGTGAGCCTATCATACCTTCACGCGAACGTGAAGTTACCGGACGGTCGGTAAGAGCCCGTTGGAAGCCGGCTGCTACGATCCGGTCGTGGCCGCACTCCCCGACTATTACGCGCTCCTCGAGCTGCCACCTTCGGCTTCCGCCGAGGAGATCCGCAGCAGTTACCGGCGGCTGGCGCGAGTCCACCACCCGGACACGAGCGGGAGCGTCGAGTCCGTGGCGCTCATGATCCAGATAAACGAGGCATGGGAAGTGCTGCGCGACCCGGAACGCCGGGCGGCCTATGACCGGACGCGGCCGCGCCTGGCGCCTCCCCGGCGGGTGGTGCGAACGGTCACGCGTACACCCGGGGAACGGCCGCGGCGGCCCGCTCCTGCCGCGCCTGGCCAGCCCCCGCGCGGCTTCGAGCCAGCCGAAGACGCACCGCGCACCGGCCCGGTCAGCTACACGGGGGACCCCTCGACCGACTGGTACGCGGTCCTCGGCGTCCGGCCCGATACACCGCGGACGCAAATCCTGAAGGCGCTCTCGCGGATGGCCGGCGAGCTCGAAGGAGTGCGCATCAGCGCGACCGAGTTCACGCGGCGGCGGCAGGCGATGAAGGACGCATGGGCGGTCCTCGGCGACCCGCACATGCGCGCGGCCTATGACCGCGC
>CAUJEQ010000285.1 GCA_963169135.1 Chloroflexota bacterium | reverse complement strand
GAGGTCGAGCGAGTGATCGCTCGCGGCGCGGCCGACGCGCTGGTCGTTAAGCCCATGGCCTCGGGGCTGGCTGAAGGCCTGGCGATGGTTCACCGGGCCCGGGCCGCCGCGCTACCCGTAATCGTCACCACGACCTTCGATCTCGCTCCCGGCACCGCCGTGGCGATGCACCTGGGCGCCCTGGTTGGCTCGCCCGGGCCTGCCTGCGGGCTGGGGACGGCCGCCCTGGTGGTGGACTTGCTGGGCCACGGAGTCTCTGAGGTCCACCGGGGCTCGATAACGCTGCCCGAAGTACCTGGCCTCGGGATCGAGTTCGATTACGAGGCGATAGAGCGGTACGCCGCCGGACCGTGGGAGGAAGCGGCATCGTGAGCGAGACGATGCTCGATTGGCTGGCCCACCGCGCCGGTGTGATGCCGGGGGTGGTCGCGCTCGTGGATGACCAGGGCGAGCATTCCTACGCCGAGCTCGACCAGCGTGCCGACCGGGTTGCAGCGGCGCTCTGGTCGAGCGGCGTGAAGCCGGGAGACCGGGTCGCCATGCTCGCGTGGAACTCGCCGGAAGTCGTCGAACTCGTCCACGCCGTTTCAAGGCTCGGGGCCGTCCTGGTGCCGCTGAACGCCCGCCTGCGGGTGGAGGAGCTTGCGTTCCAGCTTCGCGACGCGGAGGTGGCGCTCCTGGTGTGCGACGCGTCGCTAGTGGAAACGGGAGCCACCGCCGCCCGGGAGGCAGAGGTCCCACCGCCGCGAGTCTTCCCGCTGGATAATGACGGCCAGACGTTCCCCCGCAAGGAGGCACACGCCAGCAACGATCCGCTCTGCATTATGTACACCTCTGGGACGACCGGGCTGCCAAAGGGCGTCGTCCTGACGTACGGGAACGTGTTTGCGAGCGCCGCGGGGTCGGCGTTCAACCTTGGGATACTGCCGGGGGACCGATGGCTGGCGGTGCTCCCGCTGTTCCACGTCGGGGGCCTCTCGATTGTGATGCGGAGCGTCCTCTACGGAACCGGGATGGTGCTACACCGCCAGTTCGACGAGCACGCGCTGAGCGCCTCACTGCGGCACGACCGCGTTACTCACGTCTCGGTGGTAGCGACGATGCTGCAGCGGCTGCTCGATGTTGATGCGGAGCCATGCGCACCGCAGGTGCGCGTGGTGCTCGTGGGCGGAGGCCCGGTGCCGGGAGCCCTTCTCGAGCGGGCGGCCGCGCTGGGCTATCCGGTCGTGCAAACGTACGGGCTCACCGAGACCGCGAGCCAGGTCGCGACGCTCGCGCCGGCGGATGCCATCGCGCGGCTCGGGTCGGCGGGCAAGCCCCTGGTGACGACACGCCTCCGGGTCGACGGGGCGGCCGGCGAACCCGGCGAGATCCTGGTCTCGGGGCCGGTCGTCACACCCGGATACTTCCGCCGGCCGGAAGCAACGGCGGCAGCGATCCACGATGGCTGGCTCCATACGGGAGACATCGGGCGACTCGACGAGGACGGGTACCTGTACGTGCTCGACCGGCGCGACGACCTCATCGTCAGCGGGGGCGAGAACGTGTACCCGGCCGAGGTCGAGGCATTGCTGCTTCGGCACCCCGCCGTGCGCGAGGCGGCGGTCGTGGGGCTCCGCGACCCGGCCTGGGGTCAGGTGGTGGTGGCGGCGATCGTGGCGGACGAAGGGGCGGTACCGGAGGAAATCCGGGTGTGGATGCGAGGTCGGCTCGCCGGGTTCAAGGTGCCCTCTCGGATCGAGCGGGTGGAGGCGCTGCCAATGACGGCCAGCGGCAAGGTGCAGCGCCGGCTCGTGCGGGAGATGCTCGCCGGCCGGAAGTAACGCTAACTGTCCGGATCCGGGCGAGGTCACCTCCGTGCGAGGTGCCATCGCAGCACGAACTTGCGCGCCTCGTCGGCCCAGAGGACGACGCTCGCGAGAGCTGTGCAGATCGCCCAGTCCGCAAGCGAAAGTGCCGACGTGCTGAACGGCGCTTGAAGGAATGGCAGGTGCACGACAGCGACCTGAAGCAGCACTGATAGTGCGAGCGCGAGCCAGAGCAAACGGTTTGTGAACATGCGACGGAAGGCGCTCGTGAGGTCGCTCCGGGCGTTGAAGCAGTTGAAGAGCTGGGCCAGCACGAGGGTGGTGAACGCCATCGTCCTGGCCTCCTCGATGCCCCCGCTCTCCCCGACGATTCCTCCGGGGAGACGCAGGTCCAGGGCGAGCAGCGTCACGATGGCCATGACCACACCGATGAACATGATGCCTCGCTGCATCTCTGCGTCGATCACACGGTCGGTCAGCCGCCGGGGAGGGGACTTCATTACGTCGTCGGCCGGGGGATCGACACCGAGCGCCAGGGCCGGCCCAGTATCGGTGAGGAGGTTGATCCACAGGATCTGCGTCGCGAGAAGCGGTACGGCCACGGCTTCACCGGTTTTGTCCAGGCCTAGCAGGCGGGCAGCGACGACGCCGAGGAACATGGTGAGCACCTCACCGGCGTTCGATGAGAGCAAGAACCGGAGGAATGTCCGGATGTTCGCGAAGATGGCACGGCCCTCCCGGACGGCCAACACGATCGTCGCGAAGTTGTCGTCCGCGAGGATCATGTCTGCCGCTTCGCGGGTGACGTCGGTGCCGGTAACGCCCATGGCAATACCGATGTCGGCGGCCCTGAGGGCCGGCGCGTCGTTCACGCCATCACCTGTCATGGCGACCACGTTCCCCTCGGCCTGGAGGGCATCCACGATGCGGAGCTTGTGCTCTGGTGCGACCCGCGCATAAACGGGGACATTGCGAACGGCCTCGCGCAGACCCGGGCCGTCAAGGCTCTCGATCTCCGTGCCGCTGAGCACGCGGGAACCCTCCGGCGCCAACCCGAGGTCACCGGCGATTCGCAACGCCGTGCGGGGATGGTCGCCAGTGATCATCAAGACGCGAATGCCCGCCCGATGGGCCTCGCTTATGGCATCACGAGCCTCCGGGCGCGGCGGATCGATGATGCCGACGACGCCGAGGTAGGTGAGGCTGTGCTCGAGCGACTCAATCGCCTGGAATGCACCCTCGGAGCCGGTCGCCGCAAGGCGAGTCTGAGGTAGCTCGCGATAGGCGACAGCAAGCGGGCGGAGGGCCTGGCTGGCAAGCGATTCGACGTCGTCTATGACCTCAGTACGGCGGGCGGCCGTGAGGGAGCGGACCTCGCCAGCCACTCGTTCGGCAGTGCAGCGCCCGAGGAGCACATCCGGCGCACCCTTGGTGAAGACCACCAGCCTCCCAGCACGCTCCGCATCTGCCTCAAGGGTGCTCATGAGCTTGCGCTCCGAAGTGAACGGAGCTTCGGCGACCCGGCGGAAGCGCGCATCCATCCGGTCCGAGATCCCCAGCTTCGCTTCCGCCACCAGGAATGATGCATCGGTCGGGTCGCCTTGCACGGACCACTGGCCGTCGACCTCACGAAGCACGGCATCGTTCGCGAGGCTGCCACCCCCGAGCACGGCCAACACTTCGTCGCGCAGCCAGTGGTCTTCGCCGTTGCTCCCAAGCGGGCGGCCGTCGACCAGGGCGTCGCCTTCGGGACGGTAACCGGTGCCTGTCAGAGTCACGGAGCCCGAACCCGTCATGACGGTGACCAGGGTCATCTCGTTCCTCGTGAGGGTGCCGGTCTTATCGGAACAGATGACCGAGGCCGAGCCGAGCGCCTCGACCGACGACAGCCTCCTCACGATTGCCCGCTCGCGCGCCATGCGCTGAACGCCGAGTGCGAGGACCACCGAGAGCACGGCCGGGAGCCCCTCCGGCACCGCCGCAACCGCAAGCGACACACCAACCAGCAGCACGTCGACGAGGTCGCTGGCCGTCTGGATGTCCGAGGTCAGGAGAATGCCGGCGACCACCACGACGGCGATGGCAATGACTGCCAAACCAAGGACGCGGCCGATGAGACGGACCTCTCGCTGCAACGGGGTGGGCTCTTCGCCGGTCCGGGCGAGGAGGCGCGCGATACTCCCCATCTCGCTCTGCATCCCGCCGTGCGTGACCAGTGCGCGCCCGCGCCCGCTCGTGATTGCGGTGCCTGCGAAGACCATGTTGAGGCGGTCGCCGAGGCTCGCCGGCCGGTCGATCGGGGCCGGGTCTTTGAGGACAGGTTCGCTTTCGCCCGTGAGCGCGGCCTCGGCAACCTTGAGCGAAGCAGCCTCGATGAGCCGGGCATCGGCGGCAACAGCGTCGCCCTCGGCGAGGAGCAGCACATCGCCCGGGACGACCTCGGCGGCCTTGATCGAGCGCACTGTCCCGTCCCGCACCACGGTCGCCGTGGGGGCTGCCATGCGCTGCAAGGCGGCTACCGCCTGCTCCGCGCGCGCCTCCTGGATGTACCCCAGGACGGCATTCGCGATGATAATCAGGCTGATGACGATGACCTCGAACGGGGCACCTTCCGCCCCATCCAGAAGCCACGCCGCGAACGAGACGGCCACCGCACCGATGAGCAGGTAGATCAGCGGGTCGCGGAACTGCTGAACGATCTTTCGCCAGGGCGGTACCGGAGGCACAGCCTCGAGCACGTTTGGTCCAAAACGTGCCAGCCGTTCGGCGGCGACCGCGCTGGTCAATCCCGACTGGAGGTCGCTCTGGAGGGATTCGGCGACGGCGAGCGCGTCGACGCGCCACGGCTCTGGCTGCATCTGTCCGGTGCTCCTTGCGTGCGTGCCCGCCGCCTGAGCATCACTGTACCGGCCCTGATGGAGAGATTCACGCCGCGCCGAGGGACCGCCGCGCCCTGTGCAGTTCCTGGCTCGACCGTCCGCTCTTCAGCTGCCGCGCCCGTGCCATGGCCGTCGCCCGCGTCTCGAACTCCTCCGCGTGAACCAGTTGCCACGGTCCCGGCGAGAACCGGGGGTCCAACCACTTTCGCCGCTCGCGTGCTCGTTCAGTC
>CAUJEQ010000284.1 GCA_963169135.1 Chloroflexota bacterium | reverse complement strand
ACCCGGAAGGCCGACTCGTAGTGGTCGATTTCGGCCTGGGCAGGCGATACGCCGGGCGCGGGTTGCGGGAGCTCGGCCAGCTCCGGATGGTCGGCCAGCCGAACCGTATGGACGCGCGCGAGGCTGGCAGCCAGCTGTGACGGGATGACCCGCCTGGCTTCGCCGTACTGTTCCCCTCGGATGAGGCGAGCGCCAAGCGCCTCGCCGGGCACGCGCCGCATCACGAAGAACTTCACGTCGAAGGTGTCGTCGCCATCCCAGAGCGGCTCGGGCACAACCACGCCTGCATCCCAGGCCGCCTTGATCAGGTGGAACTCGAGCGCGCGTCCCGGCATCGAGGGGATGCCCGGGATGGGGTCGCAGCGGAAGATGGCTTCGATGCGTTCTTCGCCCGCTACGGCGTCGAACGACCACGTCTCCCGGGAGGCGCCACCGGAGAGCCGCACCAGGCCCTCGATGGCGTGCGGCGTCCCCGTCTTGGCTTCGATGAAGCGCGCGAGGCCTGCACGGACGGTCTCGGCATCCACGGTGCTAGTCGACCTGGTCGAGGTATTCGCTGAGGCCGTATCCCTTGCGCTCGCCGTCCAGCGTGTATTCGGTCATGCCCTCGCCGATGTGCGTGAACTTGCCAGCCCTCCGGTTCCGCAGGGGAATGAAGCCCTTCACCGCACCCTCGAGCACGTGGGTTTCGCCGTTGGCCAGCGTCAACTTTGCCTTCAGGCCGTTGTGGTAATTGGTGTTGCCTTCGTAGCTCGTATCGAGCTCGACGTTCTTTATCTGGATGATCTCGTCCGAACCGCGATGGAACACGCCGCCGACGCGGTCACCGACGATCGACACGACCATCCCCAGGTCGTCGCCGAAGTTGCCCGTGATCCAGCGGTAGGACGGCGTGGACTGCCAGTAGCGGGGGCCCCACGAGTGGTCCCGCAGTCCGTGGCCGCGGATTTCCAGCACCGGCCCGTCCTCCACCTGGAGGGTGCCGGTAACGCGCATGTGCTGCTCGTAATGGGCGCGGGCGAAGTCGCTCTGGGCGCCTTCGGCGTTGGGATCGGAGACGTGGCCGTAGATGGCGCCGACACCTTCGTGCAGCAGGTCGAGCTTGATCTTCTTGTGCGGGTTTTCTTTGAACGCGACGCTCGGTTCGCGCATTTCGCGCGGGTCCGCCAGGTACACCACCGTGCCCTCGAAGGCGGTGCGGATCTTCTCCCCGGGCACCAGCACCTCGACCTTTAGGCCGCCCGCGTCCCAGCCGTCGTTGCTCGAAATCTGGGGCCGCTTGTAGTTGAACAGGGCCGAGCCGTCCGGTTGATAGACGATCACGGTCATCTCGGCGTGGCCTTCGTTGGCGCGGTTGCCGATGCGCAGGAAACCACCCATCTGCTTATCGCGGTCGAAGAAGTTGAAGTACACGGATTCGTTGAAGTTCTCTTCGGGACCCAGCGGGTGGGTGTAGTCGTCTTCGGGCTTCACGTTGCCGATGATGGTGACCATCTCTCAGTATCTCCTCGGCGAGTGTGCGGCGCGGGCCGCCGGCATGCGCCGGAATGATAGACCAACCGGCTCGTGCCTGCCGTGCGAAGGGAGGGCGCCATGCGCCTTGCAAAGAACTGTCTCGATATCGGCCTTTTCACCACGAATCTTGAACCGATGCTGGAGTTCTGGCAGCGGGAGGTGGGGCTCCCATTCGAAGAACTCCTGCCCGTTGGAGGCGGCATCCACCAGCACCGCCACGGGCTCAACGGGAGCGTGCTGAAGATCAACAGCGTCCGAGGTGAGCTTCCCGACCTCGGCCTGGGCGGCTACCGCGAGCTATTCATCGCGCGCGAGGGCCGCCGCGTGCCGAAACGGCTCACCGACCCGGACGGCAACCGCGTGACGCTTATCCCGCCCGGCTACGGGGACATCCACGCGCTGGCCATCCGCATCGCGACGAGCGACATGGCCTGGGCGAACAGCTACTACGGCGGCTCGCTCGGCTGGGAGCCCGCCGGCGAGGGCAGGTTCCGCTGCGGCACAACGCTGCTGCTCCTCGACCACGACGAAACGGTGCAGCCCGCCGGCGAAATGCGCGCGCTCGGTTACCGCTACCTCACCGTCCAGGTGTGGGACTGCGACGCGGAACACGTGGGGATCGTGTCCCGGGGCGGGACGGAGGGGCGTCCTCCGGCAACGCTCGGGAGCACGGCCCGCATCTCGTTCGTCCGGGACCCGGACGGCAACTGGCTGGAAATCTCGCAACGGGCTTCACTCACCGGCCCGGTCGCCTGAGCCCGGCTATTGGTCGACCGGCGCAAAAGTGCGCAGGTAGTTCACCAGGTGCCAGAGTTGCTCCTCCGTCAGATCCGAGTCCTTCCAGGCCACCATCGCGGTGCCGGGCACGCCGTTGGCGATGAAGTTGTAGAGCTGCCCATCAGGGTGTTGCGGTACATGGACCGTCAGGTCCAGCGGATATGGGTTCAGGCCGAGTCCCGGAGGCGGCACACCGGTGCGCCCATGGCATGAGAGGCAGTTCTGTTCGTAAAGGGTGCGCCCGGCCGAGATTGAGTTTGCATCGGGGAACACGGGGTTCGCCGGCAGTGTCGCGTCCGGCTCGTGCGCGTGGACAGCGAAGAGCAGGAGCAGGCCGAACGCAAACCCCGACATCGTCAGCCCGCTTGCAGCCCAGCCGGCTTCTCGTCCCAGCCCTCGAATTGGCTCGCGGAAGAACGCAAACCCCAGGCCCACGAGCACAAAGACGATCCCGCCGAACTGGTTCCAGCTCAGTCCCGGGGTCGGCTTGGCCCACGCGCCCGAGGACACCGCTCCCGCGACCGGCAACCCGGCCGGACGAACATCGAAGAAGCCGATCACGTCATCGACATCGGGCCGGCGCACCTCCACCTCAACACGCCAGCGGCCCTCGAGCGCCATGAAGGGCCCCTGGCCGAGGTACAGGCTCTCGCCGGAACGGGAGAGCGTGAGCGTGGACGCGCCGATCGACTGGTCTTCCTGGTAGCGGAACGTGAGCCGGACGCGGTCCGCCGTGACACCGGTTCCCGCCGAGTCCAACAGCTCCACCCGGTAGGTATTCAGGCCGGTCTGGTTTGGGTCGATGCTGAGCCGGATCTGCAGGTCGCTGAACGTGCTCTGCTGGTCGAACGGCTTGCGGTCGGGCTCCAGCATGATCGAGCGTGAGGCTGTCGTCTGGGTAAGTGCGGCCGCAGCCACGAACACCGCCAGCCCCAGCGCGAGCTCCAATGTGGCGAGGTAGCGAAAGCGTCCCGGCTCGCCCGGCAAGGCGGCTGCCAGCCTCTTCTTGCTCCACCTCGCGTTGTAGCCCGCCACGCCGAACAACGGCAGCATTAAGCCGAGCTTGACCAGCAACGTGACCCCATAACGCGTCTCCGTGAGCTTTGATGCGGAGTCGACCTCCACGAAAGCGCCCAGGAAACCGGTCGCCAGCAGGATGAACACCATGGCCGAAGCGGTGAGAGAGAACCGGGGCACCAACTGCCGCCAGGGGTCTTGACGCCGGCCCACCCGGGCTGCCACCGCGATGCCAAGCACTGCACCGATCCACGTGAGCGCCGCCATCCCGTGGAGAAAGTCGATCCCCCGCGCCCACCCGCTCCCCGGGACCGCGGCGGCGTGACTGGTAGCCGTATAGGCCCACAGGTAGATCGCCACCGACGCCATCAGTGCCGCGGCCGTCCGCCGGGGGGCTCCGCCAGCGAACGTGTTCACCACCGCGATCAGGAGCACGAGCCCCATCCGCGTGAGCCAGTAGCCGCCGCTTTGCGTCTCGAAAATCAACTCGGCGAGCGGCACACCGCTGTACGCGTCGCGGAGAGTGAAGAGGTTGAGGACCGTCGCGACAGCCAGCACGGCAGCGCCCGCATACACGGTGAGCGCCAGCCCCCGCCGGACGCCGGGCGTGGCCTCTCGCCAGAGGAGTGCGATCACGGCTCCCGCGGCCACCATTGCGAGCCCGAGGAGCGAAAGCGCGCGGACGGCGATGCCGTCAGCTCGGGGAGCCTGGTCGTTCGTCGTTGTGAGCCCGGTGACCGTGTTCGTTATGTCCGGCACCGAACCGTCAGGGTTGAGTACCGTAAACGGAAACGAACCCTTGATCGCATGCCCGTCGATACGCGAAACGTTGCCCCAGAGGACGTTGTAGATGCCGGGCCCAATCTGGGGCAGCTCAACCGCCATGGTGACACCCGATACCGCTGGAGGTCCGGTTTCGACCAGGCTGCCCTGCGCATCCAGCACCTGGATGGTGCTGGAGCGCGAGTCGATAGGCTCCGTGAAGGTCAGCGTCACGCGGGCCGGGGCGCGTTGCAGGAAGGCGTTGGCGCCCGGGTCGGAGCTGCGCAGCGCCGCATGCGCCTCACTCGAGCCCGGCTGGGAAATGGCCAGCAGTGCCCCGGCGATGACCATGACCAGGGCAACCACCCGCCTCACGGGCGCTTCTGCACCAGCAGGAACGTACCACCCGCGCCCAAGGCGAACATCCCCACGCCCACGGCTGCTACAAGCATCCCGGTCAGTCCGGGCGAATCGCCGCCGACATCGATGACCGGGGCGGCACTGGCGCCGCCGCCACCGGTATTTCCGCCGAGCAGGTCCTCGCGCAGGACTTCCTTGCCTGCCGCGGGCGCCGCGGAGGGGTCGTAGGTGAACGCGACGGCACCGTTCGCCGGATCGCCGTCCTCAGAACTGAGCGTCTTCCACTGCACGGTGTAGACACCGGGCAGCAGGTCCGCGGGCAGCGGGACCGTCAGCCGCGTCCGGTTCGCGTTGTCGATTACCGCGGCCACCGCGGTGACCTCGTTGCCATCCGCGTCGAACACGTCGATGTCGTTCGCGCCGGTCTCGCGGGCCATTTCCTGGCTCATCTCGAAGGTGATTCCGGTTGGCCGTTCATTGAGGACGGCTCCGTCACCGGGCTTGACCGTCACCGGTTCGGCATGGGCGGCCGCGGAGACGACGATCGCAAGCCCGAGCAGCGCCGCGGCGAGAACCGGGAGGAGTTTCATACGGTTCAGTCTATCGGCCGGGTGATCTGCGGCAACGGGAGCGAGGCCGTCACCTTACCGCTTCGTGACCTGCCCCGCACCGGACTACGCCAGCCTCGGGGCGAGGCTGCTGTCGCGGCTGTGCATGGCCGGCATCCGTTCACCGCCTGGTAACCTCGACAACTCCCCTGCTCCGTAACTGCACCCGAAGCTTCCGGCGCGAAACCCGACAACTAAGGGTGATGGCAGAAGACACTCCTCCGCAGGACGCCCATCCGCCCTTGTTAGCTCGCCTGGCCACCGACGAATGGGCGCTGCAGTGTGGTGCGGAAGGTTGCGAGACGATCCTGGCGGATGTCGCGTGGATCGATATCAACTACAACATGGCCACGAACGTCGCGGAGTCCCAGGGGAGCGCGCCCGACCTCGCGGATCTCCCGGCGCCGCACCTCCGCCGGTACCGGATGGGCGCCATGTTCCCGTTCGACTGGAAGTGGACGAAAGAGTCGAGGACATGGGAACTCGAAGGCGCGCGGCCCATCGATAGCGGGCGCCAGATTTCGAAGTCTTCCCGCGTGGTCCGCGGCAACTGGAGTACGGGTGAACTCGGGCAGCTGGGCGCCCCGCCGTTTTTCGTACGCTGCTGGAACTGCGGCGAGCTCCAATCCGTGGCGCCGGCACGCCGCAAAGGCACACCGCCCGTCGGCGCCCCGCTCCCTGCGGGGTCGGGTTCCTCCGCGCCAGAGACAACGTCCGCCAGGGGAGAGAAGCTCCCGATCAGGCCCCTGTATGGCGCGGTCGTCGCCCAGCGCCCCCGCCGCCGCTCAAGCTGACAGCGCCGGAACCTCACGACCAATCCCGCCGGCCGGGCCAAGGGTATCCGCGCGTTGCGCGGACCAGCCGTGTAAGAGCCCAGGTCTTGGGGGACCCTCAGTCTCCCGAAGGAACGAGCCCCAGGTAGCGGTCCCGGTCGGCAGCCGTCGCCGGGCGGTGCTTCACGTCGTCCGGGCGCATGACGCGGAGCCACGTCGCAAACTCGAGCAGGATGCCGTCCGGGTCCATGAAGTAGAACGACCGGACGAAGGTGCCCTCGTGGACTTCGCGGCTCACCTGCCGGGGGCTGTCGTCATGGTTGAGAATCGGCGTGACGTGGATGCCCTTCGCCCTGAGTTTCGCGTGGTATTCGTCGAACCTGTCCGCCGGGACGTCGAATGCGACATGGTTCATCGAGCCGTGGGCCGTCGCGAGCTCGCCCTCGCCGGGCATCCCTGCCGGCGCGGACACGCCGGGAGCGGCAGCCGGCGCGTTCGGGAACCAGAAGAACGCGAGTGAATCGCCGTTGCCGATGTCGAAGAAGAAGTGCTGCCCCATGTTCCCGGGCAGTTCGATGGTCTTGATGAGCGGCATGCCAAGCACGTTTGTGTAGAAGTCGACCGTCCGCTCCATGTCGCGGCAGACGAGGGCAAGGTGGTTGATGCCCCGGATCTCGAACTCGCTGTTCTCGCGTCCCATCGGTGCCTCCAGCGCGGCGTCCCGGCCGCGTGGCAAGCGTACACCTTCTCCGCGAAAACTTGAACGCTCGGCCAGTAACGAACTACGCCGGATGTTCCGCGAGCCAGAGGTCGTGCATGAGCTGCACGTGCCCGACGTGCTCCCGCAGGTGAGCGATCGCCGCGAACAACGTGCCCGCTCCACTTCGGACCGGGACCGGCATGTCGTCGGCGGCATTCAACTCCACTCGTGCCGCCAGGTGCTCCCCGGTACCCTTCGCGAGAATAGCTTCTGCCTCTCCGCCGAACGCGGTGACCATACCCAGCAGATCCCCCTTCCCGATGCCCGCGGTGCGAAACGCATCCGCGCGGTCGCCCGACCGGTACTCGGCCAGCGACCCCGCTTCGCCCGATCCCGCCCGCAGGAAGAACCGGGTGGCGGTCACGCTGTGGACTACGAGCACCGCCAACGAGCTCGCGCCAGGCAACGGCTTCCAGTCCATCGCTTCCTCGGGCAGGCCCCCAATGGACGACCTGAGGAAGTGGAGCGATTCGCGCGTGATCTGCAGCGCGCCTTCGTGTGTCGGCGTCATGTGCATCCCTTCGTGGCTGTTGGTCGCTGTAGCATCGCCGATCGAGCCGGGCGTAGCACTGACCGCCCGCCAGAGTCCGTGAAGTTCAGCTTCGAATCGTGCCTTCGCTCCGGGCGGCATATACTCTTCAGACTCGCCCCCCAGGAGTCTCGAATGCTGTTTTCCGTCCGGCTTGTTTCGCGTCAGCCCCACGACATGTCGCCCGAAGCATGGCAGACCGTGGTCGCGGACCAGCTGCGCGCTACAAAAGCCCAGTTCGACCAGGGCAAGATCCGCGCGATCTATCGCGAAACCGGCGTGGGCGTCCTCGCAATCTACGACGTGTCCGATGCTCGCGAGATGGACCAACTGATCGCTTCGTTGCCGATGGCTCGCTACTTCGCCGACACAGTCGTCCACCCGCTTTGGGACATGGCGCCGACGCTCCAGGGCATGTAGCCATGCCGGAGGTCTCGCCAGACGACTTCAGGGGCGCGCTTGCGTCGTGGGCTTCAGGCGTCACCGTGGTCACGACGAAGCTCGACAACCTGGTCTACGGGATCACGGTCTCCAGCTTCGCGTCCCTTTCGGTCGACCCCCTCCTCATCACCGTCAGCCTCGCCGATAGCAACCACCTGCCCGGGATGATCAAGAAGTCGAGGCAATTCGCCGTCAGCATCCTCGCAGCCGGCCAGCAGGATGTCTCAGCCTACTTCGCCAGGTCAGGTCGCGACCCGCAGCCCGAGTTCGAAACCCCCGTGAAGGCCAGGCCGTGGCACACCGGCAGTCCTATCATCGAGGGCGCGATCGCCCACCTGGACTGTGAGCTCGAGCAGGCCATCCAGGGCGGCGACCACACCATCGCGGTTGGACGGGTGGTCGGTGCTGCGTTCGACGTCTCGAAGCAACCGCTCGTCTATTTCCGCCGCGCCTATCGCAGCGTTTCGGAGGTCTCCCATGGCGGTTAAGGTCATTATCGAGCGGCGCGTGCTTCCGGGTCAGGAACGCCGGGTGCTGGAACTCCTGCGAGCGCTCCGCATCCGTTGCCTGGATGAGCCCGGCTACATCACCGGCGAGACCCTGCGCGACAGCGAAGACCCGCACAACCTGGTCGTCATCAGCACCTGGTTCGGTCTTGGCGATTGGCGCCGCTGGCACCAGTCGCCGGAACGGCAGGAGTTCGAAACGAAGCTCCGTCAGCACCTTGCGACGCCCGAGCGCGTGCGGGTCCTGCTGGAAGGCCTCACCGAGCACCATTCGGGAGCCTGAGGAATCTGTTCACCCGCTCAGCCGTAACTTTGCGCAATTCCGCACAAGCGGGGTAGTATCCGGATTCGGGAGGTCTGGCTGTGTCACCTGCGCTCGCATTTCTGGGCATCTCGATCCTCGGAACATGGGGTCTCGCCAGCATCGGCCTCATCGCCGGCGGGATCATCATGCTGTTTTTCCCCGGCGACCCGACAACTGCGTCCGATAACACGCTCGGCGGCATCGTCCTCATCGTCGCCGGCCTCGTTTCAGGCGGCCTCATGCAGGTCGTCGTCGCCCCGCTCCTCGGCCTCGATGCACCCGTCCCGATGCGTGCGAAGGACATCCGGCCGCACGGCAAGTTCACCCGTTGGGCAAAAGCCGGCCAGGTCCGCGACTACGTCGACGGCGTGCCGAAGGAAGTTCGCCTGCGGGCCCAGCGCGTGCTCATCGTCCGCCAGGGAGAGAACATCTACGCGATGAACGCCCTCTGCTCCCATGCCCGGCTCCCACTGGCCGGTCTTGCGGGCTCGCCGGTGAAGGCGCAGCCGGTCCAGGATGGCTGCGTGATGTGTCCCTTCCATGGTGCCCGCTTCGAAGTCGCCAGCGGCAAAGTGGTCCGCCAGCCCTTCAGCAGCTCGTTCAACAACGACCACCCGTTCCTTGGCGGCCTCCAATCGAAGATGTTCAAGGCGCTGCAGTTCGTGCCGATGCCCTACCAGGCCTTCCCCGTTCCGAAATTCGCCCGGCCCAGCATGGATGCCGAAGACGCGCAGACCTACCCGGTCAAGATCGAGGGCGAAGACATCATGGTCGGCCTCCCGCGCTAACCGGCACGTATCCACCAACACCCCCTTCGGGCATGCTACACGGCATGCCCGATTTGCTTTCCTGGCGGCCCAGGTTTCCCATCCTCGCGAACAAGACCTACCTCATCAACAACTCGCTCGGCGCGATGCCCGCCTCGGTTGCCGACTCGCTGAAGGAGTACACGGACCTCTGGGCCACCGAAGGCGTCGTCGCCTGGGACACCTGGCTCCCGGAGGTCGCCAACACCGCCGCCATCCTTGAAGACATCATCGGCGCACCCCGCGGCTCGATGACCATGTGCCAGAACGTCACGAACGCGCTTGCCGAAATACTCTCCTGCCTCGAATACGACGGGGCCCGCAACGAGATCGTCCATTGCGCCGGCGAGTTTCCGACGGTCGAGTACCTGCTCGACGGTCAGCGACGCCTCGGCGCGCGTGTCGTGCGGGTCGGGTCCGACCAGCTCGTGTTCCCGGCGGATGAATTGCTGGCCGCCATCAGCGACCGCACCGTCCTGGTAGTCGTTTCGCACGTCCTCTTCCGGACGGCCGAACTCGTGGACGTCGGGCCGTTCATCGAAAAAGCTCACAAGCTCGGCGCCCTGGTCGTGCTCGATGCCTACCAGTCGATGGGGGCCGTCCCGTTCGACATCGTCGACCTGGATGCGGACTTCCTCGTGGGCGGCTCAGTGAAGTGGCTCTGCGGCGGGCCGGGAGCCGGGTACCTCTACGCACACCCGAACATCATTGACCGGCTTGAGCCACGATTGGCTGGCTGGTTTTCGCATGCAAGGCCGTTCGACTTCGAAGCCCCGCCGATCGAGTACGCTACTGGCATCGAACGTTTCACCGGTGGCACACCCAACATTCCCGCGTACTACCAGGCTCGCGAGGGCTACAAGATCATCCGCCAAATCGGCGTGGAGGCCGTCCGCGCGAATGCGCGCCGCCAGACCGGGTTGCTTGTCGATGGCGCGCTTGCCCGGGGATTCACCGTCAACTCGCCTCACGACTTCGATCGGCGCGGTAATCATGTCACTATCGACCTGCCCGGCGCGCGCCAGGTGAAGGACGAACTCATCCGACGTGGGTTCGTTGTCGACCACCGGCCCGGAGCCGGGATCAGGGTGGCGCCACACTTCTACAACACTGACGAGGAGTGCATCGCCATCCTTGACGAGATGGTGGCGATCCTCGGGGCGGGGGCCCGTTGAGCGCCCGTATCTTCCTCATTACCGGGCTGATGGCCGCAGGAAAGTCCACTGTCGCCCAGGCGCTTGCCCGGCGATTCCCCAGGAGCGTCCACCTGCGTGGGGACAGCTTCCGGCGGATGATTGTGAACGGCCAGGAGCCAATGGGCTTCGAACTCTCCGAGGACGCCAGGCGGCAACTCGCGTTGCGCCACGACCTTTCGGTGCAGGCGGCCAAACGTTATGCCGACGCCGGCTACACGGTCATCTACCAGGACATCATCCTCGGGCCGTCACTCGCGGAAGTGGTTGCGAAGTTCGATGGATACCCGCTCTCGGTCGTTGTCCTCTGCCCGGATGAGGAGACGATCTATAGGCGCGAACTCAACCGCGGCAAGTCCGGCTACAGGAACCGCACCGAAATCGCCGCGTTCGAACGAGTCCTTCGCAACGAGACCGCCCACATCGGGACATGGGTCGATTCATCGAGCCTGTCGGTGAGCCAGACTGTGGACCAGATCCTCGCTGCCACGGACGGTGCCCCCGCCTAACCGCCGTACCGGAAGAATCCGCGGCCCGTCTTCCGCCCCAGGTGTCCCAGGCTCACGAGCCGGCGCAGCAGCGTCGGCGCCTTGAAGCGCGGCTCGCCGTACTCCTCGAACATGCTCTCGGCGATAAGCTTCAGCGTGTCCAGCCCGATGAGGTCGGCGGTGGCGAGGGGCCCCATGGTGTGGTTCAGCCCCACCTTGCAGGCGTTGTCGATGTCCTCAGCGGTCGCCACTCCGTTGTCGAGCATCTCGATTGCGTCGAAGATGAGGGGGACCAGCAACCGGTTCGCGATGAACCCCGGCGTGTCTTTCACCTGCACCGCTACCCGGCCGAGCTTTTCGCAGAACTGCATCGCATCGCGGAGCGTTTCCTCGGTCGTGCTCGCGGTTGAAACGATTTCCACCAGCTTCAGCGCCCATGGCGGATTGAAGAAGTGCAGTCCGATGACGCGCTCCGGACGTCCGCTCGCGGCCGCCAGGTCGCTCAGCGGCAGCGAACTCGTGTTGCTGGCGAGTAGCGCATCGCCGCGGCACACCTGGCCGAGCTTACGGAAGACGCCGCTCTTGACCTCGATGTCCTCGACCACCGCCTCGATGACCGCCTCCATGCGCGACATGCTCATCAGCGAGTCCATGTCGGTGGCCCCGGAGAGACGGTGGCAGGAGTCCTCGCAGGCTTCAGCCGTTATCCGGCCGCGCTCGGCCTCCCGTTCGAGACGCTTGCGGATGCCCGCGATTGCCGAACCGACGCGCTCCTGGTCGAGGTCGACAAGGGTGACATCGAAGCCGTTGTACGCCGCCACCTGCGCGATGCCGCTCCCCATCAGCCCCGAACCGATCACCCCGACCTTTTCGATGCGCATGACAGCCTCCCATCCAGTATGGCTATCGATCGATAGCCACAGGCATCATAGCGGGGCGCCCTCGCCCCGCGCGACCCGCGAGCCGATGGTAGACTGCGCCTCATACACAGGAGCTGCCATGTCTGTACCAGAACAGAGCCTCATTACCGACGAGCACCGCGCCCAGGTCGGCAAGAAGAGCGACCCGGCCACGGTCGTCATCAACGAAGAAGACGCCCGCCGTATGCGTGATGTGCTCGGGGACACCGACCCCCGCTACGCCGACGGCACCGGAATCGCCCCACCCTACGTCGTTGCCGGAATGGGCGGCGGCCCGCGACGGGGCATGCCGCAGGTGCTGCCAGGCGGCCTCCTCACCCAGCAGGAATGGAAGTTCACGCGCCCGTTCAGAATCGGCGAGGAACTCCAGGCAGTCTCCCAGGTCTACGACATTCGCGACCGGCTCGGGGGCCGCTACGGCTATAGCGTCCTCGTCACCCAGGGGACGGACTATTACGACGCGAACGGCGAGCACGTGGCCTCCGCGATGATCACCATCACCCAGTTCGACCCGAAGTCCCAGAGGAAGGGCGACGAATGACCCAGCGCTACTACGAAGATGTGAACATCGGCGATGAGACCGAACCGCTGGAACGCGTGCCAACAACCGACATGGCGATCGACTTCTTCGGGCGCGACAACCCGACGAACCCGGCCTTCTCCGATATCGACGCCGGCAAGCGGCTCGGGGTTGGTGGCGCACTGGTCCCCGGCCTCCTCAAGCTCTCCTGGCTCACCCAGTATGTGAGCGACTGGGCCGGGCCGGCCGCCGCCGTCCGCAATCTCCGCGCTGCCTACCGCCGCCCGGACGTTGCCGACCGGCCGCTGACCATGGCGGGTCACGTCGTCGACAAGCGCATCGAGGATGGCAGGCCGATCATCGAGTTGGAGGTCGTGACGCTCGCAGACGGCCAGCCGAGCACCCGTGCAAACGTCCAGGTCGAGTTGCCAACGCGCGGTTAGGATCCCCAAAGGACCTACTTACCAAAGAGAAGCGGGACTGCTACGCTGGATGTACTTGCATGCACAATCAACGTGCTCGCACACCCCAGTGAGGTGCCCCATGCCCGCCGCAACCGCCGAAAACGTCCTCGCGCTCCCGCGCGTCCCCCGGCCTGAACCGGAGAGCCTGTTCCGCCCGGTAGCCCACATCATCACCGCACCCACGTTTCTCGAGGGTGAGGGCTTTCAGGTCCGGCGCCCCTTCCCGGGCATCGACATGGGGCTCGCCGACCCCTTTCTGCTCCTCGACCACCTGGGTGCGGTTGAATACGCCCCCGGCGAGGCGAAGGGCGCGCCGTGGCATCCGCACCGCGGCTTTGAGACGGTCACCTACATCATCGATGGCGCCATGGAGCACCACGACTCGACCGGCGGCGGCGGACTTATCTCAGACGGCGCGACCCAGTGGATGACAGCCGGCGCCGGCATCCTGCATGACGAAGTCCCTCCCGAGTGGCTGGTCCGCAAGGGCGGCCTCTTCCACGGCGTCCAGCTCTGGGTGAACCTGCCTCGCGAGATGAAGTGGACCCCGCCGCGCTACCAGGACATCGCCAGCAACCGGGTTGCGCTCCTCAGTTCTTTCGACGGCGGCGCCCTTGTTCGACTCATTGCCGGAAACCTGGCGGGGCACGAAGGCCCGGGCGTGACATGGACTCCGATCACCTACGCCCACGTGACGCTCAGCCCCGGGGCGCGCTTCGAAACCGATTGGCGCCAGGATTTCAACGCCATGGCCTACGTCCTCTCGGGCAGTGGCACCGTCGGCCCCGAGGGCCGGCCCATCCGTGAGGGACAACTCGCGGTCCTCGGAAACGGCGATTCCATCCGCGTCGACGCAGCCACCGTGCAGGAAAGCCGCGCGCCGCACCTGGACTTCCTTCTCCTCGGTGGCCGCCCGATCCGGGAGCCGATCGTCTTCCACGGGCCGTTTGTCATGAACACGCGGGACGAAATCCACCAGGCCATCCGCGACTACCACGCGGGCAAACTCGGGACCATCCCGGCCGAGCGCATCGATTTCACCAAGCTCCACGGCGACCGCGGCGGCACCGTGAACGGCGCGGCGAACAGCGAAGGGACGGGCGATTAGCGCGGGATTAGCTGGGGCGTAGAATCGGGCTATGCCCCAGCCTCTTTCCGGACTCCGCGTCCTCGAACTCGGCACGTTTGTCTCGGCCCCGTACTGCGGCAAGCTGTTCGCCGGGTACGGGGCCGAGGTGATCAAAGTTGAACCTCCCGGTGGCGACATCAGCCGTGTCCACGGCCCGTTCAAGGACGGCGTGCCGAACCCCGAGACAAGTGCCCTCTTCCTCTACCTGAACACCGGCAAGCGGTCGGTCGAGCTCGATGTGCGCGCGCCCGCGGGCCGCGAGGCCTTCTTGCGACTGGTCGAAAAGTCCGACGTGGTGATCGAGAACTTCCTCCCTCGCGATATGCGAGCCCTCCGCCTGACTTACGACGCCCTGAAGGCGGTGAACCCGCGGGTCGTCCTCATCTCGGTGACGACGTTCGGCCAGGACGGCCCCTATGCGGACTACCTCTCGAACAACCTCATCGCCTTCGCGATGGGTGGCCAGATGTTTATCACCGGCACCCAGGAAGGCGGCCCGGTGAAGAACGGCGGCTACCAGGCTGATTACCAGGGCGGCCTGAATGCCTTCTCTGCCGGGATGCTGGCCGTGCTCGCCGCCGAACGGGACGGCCTCGGCCAGCACGTCGACGTCAGCATCCAGCAGTGCATGGCGCCCCTCCTCGAGGCGACCATCCCCTACTACACCTACCTCGGCCGCTGGGCAGGGCTTCGCCGGGGCAACCACATGGCCAGCTTCATCGGCATCTATCCCTGCGCCGACGGCCACCTGGGCATCCACATCATGCCGCGCAACTGGAAGCCCTTCACCGATGTCATGGGCCGCCCCGACCTCTTCGATGACCCGCGTTTCGTCACCCAGGCCGACCGGGCCCAGCACAACGACGACCTCATGGCCGAGTTCTACGCATGGGCGGCCGGCGAGACCAAGCACGACATCTACCAGCGTGCCGGCACCGGCCGCGCCCCGATAGCGTTTGTGCACACCATGGACGACCTGCTCACCAGCGCCCAGCTCAACTTCCGGGGCTTCCTGCAGGAGATCGAGCACCCGGTCGCCGGGACAGCCACCTACCCCGGCCCGCCATGGTGGATCGGCCCGGACGCGTGGCGGCACGGCCGCGCGCCCCTCCTCGGTGAGCACACGGAACCCATCCTGCGCGAAGTCGCCGGCCTTGGCGCGGCCGACGTCGCGCGGCTCGGCTCGGGGGTGCCGGCATGACCAGCCGCGAACAGGTCGCACGGGCGATGGCGTTCTTCGAAGGTTGCGACGATGTCGCCCTGCTCCACGAGCTCATTGAAGAGATCGCTCCGCGCGCGAAGAAGATGGTCGCGACGCTCCTCGCCCGGGGGAGCGAAGATGCCATTCCGCCTCCGGCTGAACTCCGGGCCGCGCGCGAAGCAGCACCCCTAGACGAAGCGCTCAAGACCTTGCGCGCCACCAATGACTTTGCCCTCTTCCAGGTGCTCGCCCGCAGCATCGGCCAGCGCATCGAGACTGTGGAGATCGCCGCGTCCGCTGAGTTCCCTGCCGGCGCTCGCGTTTTGGTCCCGGCGAAGCCCCACTACCCGCGGTCCGGCGCCGATCTCGCGGGGACTGTCGAGGAAACAGGGACCCAACTGCAGGTCCTGCTCGACAACGGAGAGACGTGGGAAGGCCCGCCAAGCCTGGCCCATCTGGAGCGCCCGGCATGACCATGCCTCTCGATGGAATCCGGGTCGTCGACCTGACCATGGTCTGGGCCGGCCCGTTCGGCGCCCGCATGCTCGGCGACTACGGCGCCGAGGTCATCAAGGTCGAATCGCCCCGCCAGTGGGACCTCCTCCGCTCGCTCGGTCTCATCCCCAGGACCGAGGCGCGCTGGTACAACAAGTCCGCCTACTTCAACCATAACAACCGCGACAAGTACGCCCTCGCGCTCGACCTGAACGACCCTCGCGGGAAGGACGTCCTCCTGCAGCTCTGCGCGGTCAGCGACATCCTCGTCGAGAACTTCCGCACCGATGTGATGGACAACCTCGGTCTGACGTACGAAGCGGTCCGGGCAGTGAACCCGCGCATCATCTACATCTCCATGCCCGGTCACGGGAAGACCGGTCCTGAGAAGGATTATGTCGCGTATGGTTCGAACGTCGAACAGCTCGCGGGCCTCGTTTCGCTCTCCGGGTACGAAAGTGACGAGCCGATGAAGACCGGCTTCAGCTACGGCGATCCGATGGCCGGGACGGCACTTGTCGGGGCAGTCGCCACCGCGATGCGGCAGCGCTCCCTCACCGGTGAGGGGATGTACCTCGAGCTCGCTCAGCGCGAGAACCTGACCATGTTCGTCGGCGAATACCTGGTGGACTACAGCATGAACCGCCAGGCACGCCCGCCCATCGGCAACCGCCACCCCACCTTCGCCCCCCACAACCGTTACCAGTGCGCCGGGGAGGACCGCTGGGTGACCATCGCCTGCGAGACCGGGGCGCAGTTCGCGGCGCTCTGCGCGGTCATCGGGCAGCCCCAACTTGCCGCGGACCCGCGATTCGCGACCAACGCCGGCCGTAAAGCCAACGAAGCCGAACTCGACACCTTCATCGAGACGTGGACCAGGACGCGCGGACACTACGAGGTCATGCACCTGCTCCAGCGCGCCGGGGTGCCCACCGGTGCCGTGCTGACGACTCCCGAACTGCTCGCCGACCCACACCTCCGGTCGCGCGGCGCCTGGGTCGAACACACACACCCGGACGCGGGCACGTGGGAGATGGAAGCGCCCCCGTGGAAGCTTTCGCGCACGCCGGGACACATCCGCATGCCGGCGCCCGGATTCGGCGAACACAATAGCTACGTCCTGCGCGACCTGCTCCGCCTGCCAGAGGAACGCATCGCCGAGCTCTACGCCGCCGGGATTACCGCCGACGACCCGGATGAATCGCTCCACCGCTAGGCCGCTTGGCCCTAGACCAGCAACAACACCACCGGCACGGCCACGATCGCTCCCAGGAACACGCCGAGGTTGCGCGGCCTGCGCGTTGCCGCGTGCGCCGTCCCCAGGATGAACCGGCGGTACGGTCCGTACGCCACGGTGAGCAGGACTGAGGATACCGCGGTCACCGCGACCATCTCGGTCAGGACGACCGTGAACGCGGTGTCCCCGCCCAGGATGAGTGCCCCGGCCAGGGTGTCGATAAACGTCGTGATGTTCGCCCCCATCACGTACGGGATGATGTGCTCGCGCTTCAGGTAGCCCTTGAGCGAAAGCGGGACAAGCAGGGTCAGCGAGATGGACACACTCAGCGTCATCGCCGTGACTGCGCACCCGATCCCGAACATCATCCGGCGCGAATTCAACCGGTGCAGCGCCCCTTCGATCGAGCTAGAACCGGCGTCGAGACGGGGCAACGCGCGGTCGAACACCGTGAAGCTCGCGAGCAGCACCAGCACCCCGCTGACAAACATCAATCCGCGGGGCAGCTGCCCGTCGAGGAGTGCCACCGGCTCGCCGTAGACCGTGTCCACCCAGTCCAGCATCGCCGGCGGTGGAGTGAATTGCACCGCGTCCAGCCAGCCATAGTGAAGCGACACGAGCCCCAGCGCGATCGCCGGCCCCTGGGTTGTGAACGTGGTGACCAGCGCGATGACGCCAATCGAAAGGCCGTCTGCGTTGCGGCGGCGGGCCAGGTACAGCACAAAGCCGATAGCCAGCACGATGAACGACGCCCCGAGCCGGGACCCGCCGACCACCGCGAAGGCCTCGGACTGGGTGAGCACGCTACTGGAGAGCAGCGTCACGCCGATCGCCGCAACCGGCGACCCGCTCATGGCCACATACGCCAGCAGCCAGCCGAAGCCGGCCGCGTTCGCCGGACCGCTCACGTCCAGGCCGTCGAGCAGCGGCACGAGCGACCCCGATCCGGCCTGGATGACCTGCAGGGCAAACACGAACAGGAAGATCCCGGCCATGGCCGCAAACGGCCGCCCGAGGGTCGTCGCCTTCAG
>CAUJEQ010000283.1 GCA_963169135.1 Chloroflexota bacterium | reverse complement strand
CCGCGATCTCCGCTTCCCGGATGCTCCTGTCGTCCCGGCTACCCGCCGGGGGGCCGTGCCGCCGCTTCGTAATTGGAGGGAGACCACGCACATGCAGGCAACCGAACAGGCAACCTCGGCCGAGGCATTCGTCGAACGCGTCTTCGCGGCCGGGCTCGCCGCCTTCGACATCTTCGGCCTCTACATCGGCGACAAACTGGGGCTCTACCGCGCTCTTGCCGACGGCGGCCCGGCGACCCCCGAACAGCTCGCCGCCCGCGCGGGCATCGACGCGCGCTACGCCCGCGAGTGGCTCGAGCAACAGGTCGTCTCCGGCGCACTCACCCACAACGGCATGGGCACGTTCGAACTGCCCCGCCCCATCGCCACCGTCCTCCTCGAAAAGGACGACCCAACCTACCTCGGCGCAATGGCGCGAATGGTCACCGGCGCCGCACTCCAGCTCCCGGCGATCCTCGAGGCCTACCGGACCGGCAACGGCCACCCCTGGGAGGCCTACGGCCGCGACATGATCGAGGGCCAGGCAGATTTCAACCGCCCGTTCTTCCTGAACTCCCTCGTCCCGGATTGCCTCGCGACAGTGCCCGGCATCCACGAGCGCCTTTCGCGCCCCGGCGCCCGCGTGGCCGAAATCGGCTGCGGCGGCGGCTGGGCCTCCATCGCCATCGCCCGCGGCTACCCCGGCGCCATCGTCGAAGGCTTCGACCCCGACGCGCTCTCCATCGACCTCGCGAACGAGAACGCGCGCGACTACGGCGTCGCCCGCCAGGTGCGTTTCCACGCCGTCGATGCGGGCACCGTTGCCGGCGACCGCACGTTCGACCTGGTCGCCGCCTTCGAATGCATCCACGACCTCGCCGATCCAGTGAGTGTGCTCCGGAGCATGCGCTCGCTGGCAGCCGAGGGCGGCACCGTGCTCGTGATGGACGAGCGCGTGGCCGACGAATTCGGCGAGGCCGACGACGTGGAGCGCTTCTTCTACGGTTTCAGCATTACCACCTGCCTGCCGAACGGCCGGGCCGAAACGCCCTCCGCCGCCACGGGCACCGTCATGCGCGCGCCAGTCCTCGAACGGTACGCGCGTGAGGCCGGGTTCGGCGGCATCGAGGTGTTGCCGATCGAGAACGACTTCTTCCGCTTCTACCGCCTCCGGTAACGGTCGCCCGGGAGGGGGACGGCCGCCGCCGCTCCCCTCCAGTCGCCGTCATGGGAACAATTTCCATCTGGACGTCGTTAGGCCCGCGGGACGCGCCCGGAGCGAGCGTTGTTCACACGGCCCGGCGAAAATTAGGGGCGGCGATGGAGGCGACAATAAGTTACGATGCAACGGCGAGGCTCTCACTGCCTCAGCCTCCAACCACTGGCCGTGACATGCTGCCCCGCATTCAGTACGCCCAGGCACCCGATCGGGTCTCCATCGCATTCTGGGCCGTAGGCGACGGCGTCCCACTGCTCGTGATGTACCCGCCCGGCTTCAGTAACATCCAGCACGAATGGGAGATGCCGGAGTCGTCCCGCGTCTACGACGCCGCGCGCACCTGGGCCACGGTCATCCGCTTCGACCACCGCAACAATGGCCTCTCCGAACGGGGCGTGGCCGATGTCTCGCTCGAAGGCTTCTCGAACGACCTCGAAGGCGTCCTCAACCGGCTCGACCTGGGCCGCGCCCACATCTTTGCGGGCACCGATTGCGGGAAGGTCGCCATCCAGTTCGCGGCCCACAACCCCGGGCGCGTTGCTTCGCTCACCCTCTTCCGCACGAACCCTGGTCCCGGGAGCTCGGCGGCTGCGCCGGAGTGGACGAGCCTGCGGCCTGTGCTCGAACAGGACTGGCGCCTTTTCACCGACCTCCTGGCGACGGCCATCAACGGCCTGGACGACGGCGAACAGACGGCCAGGGTGGCCCGCTACATCCGCGAAAGCGTCAACGCCGAAGAGTTCGTAGCGGCCAACGACTCCCTCGCCCGGGCCGATGTCCGTCCGTTGCTGCCGTCGCTTCGCTGCCCGGTCCTCGTCCTGCACCGGATGGATTCGCCCTTCTTCGCCATCGAACGCGCCCGCGGACTCGTCGGGGCGATCCCCGATGCCCGGCTCTCCGTGCTTCCCGGCAAGTCGCCGTTCGCCTGGGATGACCCGGTGGTCGAGGCCGTCCGGTCGTTCGTCCTCGAAGTCGCCTCGGCCGAGAACCGGGCGCGCTTCGGCGTCCGGAGCGGCACCTCCTTCCGCACCATCCTGTTCACCGACATCGAGAAGCACAACGAACTCATCCGGCTGCTCGGCGACCACGTCGGGCGCCAGGTCCTGCGCGAACACGAGCGCGTCACCCGCGAGGCCCTGCGCGCCCACGGCGGCAGCGAAGTGAAATCCATGGGCGATGGCTTCCTCGCGTCGTTCAATTCGACCCAGAAAGCGCTCGAGTGCGCAATCGCCCTGCAGCGCTCGCTGGCGGCCGAAAACCTGGGCGCGGGCCTCTCGGGACCCCTCAGCGAAGGGCTCCGCGTCCGCGTCGGCATCAACGCCGGCGAGCCAATCGCGGAAGACGATGACCTCTTCGGCACCGCCGTCATCGCGGCGGCCCGGATCGCCTCCCTCGCGGCCGGGGGCGAAATCCTCGTCGCGAACGTGGTCCGCGAGCTGGTCGCCGGTAAGGGCTTCCTCTTCAGCGACCGGGGCGAGCAGGCGCTCCGCGGTTTGGAGGACCCGGTGCGCCTCTGGGACCTGCGCTGGCAGGATTGACCGGGGGCGCTGACGGCCCCTTACCGGCGTTCTTGGTACCTTCATCCCTGATATGAAACGACTACTGACCGGGCTGGCGGCCGCCGGCCTGTTTGCCATCCTCTGGCTCGCCCCCACGGCAACTCCGGCCACCACCGCCCAATCCGGCATCGACTGGGAGCCCTGCGTCGGGCGGGTGGAATGCGCCACCCTCGATGTGCCCCTTGACTACGCCAACCCCTCCGGGCGCACGATCGAACTGTCCCTCATTCGCATCCCGGCCCGCGATGCATCGCAGCGCATTGGGGTCCTCCTGGCGAACCCGGGCGGTCCGGGAGCCTCGGCCATCGAGTTCACCCGCATCTGGGTGAGCCTGCTTTCGAACGACATCCGCAACCGCTTCGATATCGTCGCGTTCGACCCCCGCGGCGTCGGCGAAAGCACGCCCATCGTCTGCCACGACCGCCTTCAGGAACTCGTCGCCTTCGACCCGGATCCGGACAACGACGCGGAATGGGAGGAGGCGAAGCGCGTCTCGCAGCTCTTCGCCGAAGACTGCGCGAAGGAGTACGGCGACATCCTTCCCCACCTGGGCACGAAGAACGTCGCCCGTGACATGGACGCGATCCGTGCCGCCCTCGGCGAGGAGAAATTGAACTACGTCGGCTACTCGTACGGGACATCGATCGGCGCCGTCTACGCCGATATGTTCCCCGGGAGCATCCGCGCGATGGTGCTCGACGGCGGGACCGACCTCTCGCTGGGCTACGAAGACACCATCCGCACGCAGATCATCGGCTTCGAGCGCGCCTTCCGGGCCTACCTGGACGACTGCCTCGCCGACCGCTGCGCCATCGCCCGCGACGGCGATCCGAGGAAAGTCGTCGATGCCATCATCGCGAAGGCGGAGGAGTCGCCGCTCCCATCGAAGGGCGCCGACAGGGCCGCGGGGCCGGGCGAAGTCCAGCTCGGCATCATCTCGGCCATGTACAGCAAGTTCACCTGGGGAGCCCTGACAACCGCGCTCGAGCAGGCCCGCAAAGGCGACGGCACCGGCCTCGTCCAACTCGCCGATAACTACCTGCAGCGCGAGCCCAACGGCGACTACCCGAACCTCATCGAAGCGAACGCGGCGGTGAACTACGTCGACGGCGAATGTTCCAAAGACCCGGACGCCTACCGCGGACTGGGCGACACCGTGGCCAGGGACGCGCCGACGTTCGGACGTTCTGCCTCGACTTCCGGGCTGGTGTGCGCCTACTGGCCGGCGAAGGCAGACCCCGTCACGGCGCCGAAGGGGGCCGGGGCGCCCCCGATCGTCGTTATCGCGACGACCAACGACCCGGCGACGCCTTACGAATGGGGCAAAGCGCTCAGCGGCCAACTGGAAAGCGGCGTGCTGGTCACCTACCGCGGCGAGGGCCACACCATCTACGCGCAGGGCAGCGGCTGCATCGACGGCATCGTGGACGCGTACCTCCTGAGCCTCGCGGTCCCCGCCGCTGGCACGACCTGCGGCAACGGCCCTCCCCCTCCCGAAGCGGACACGGCCTCGCCCACGCCGCCCTCGACCGGGGAAGCCAACGGCTCCGATGATGTGAGCACATTCTGGTACTGGGTGTTCGGCCTGGGCTTCTTCGGGCTGGCGGTGGCCTTCTTCGCGACGGGGTTTGTGCTGCACCGGCGGCGGTAGCCGCAGTCCGGGAGCGAAACATGTCCTAGACTTCGCGCAGCGGGCGGGGTGGAGGGACAGGATAGTTGGCCGAGGCCACTTCGCGGACCGCTGTCGAGCGCGCACGGCGGTCACCACGCGTCTTCTTCGGGTGGTGGATCGTCGCGGCGGGGGCAGGCCTGAACGTCATGCAGGCGATGTTCCTCGGCCAGGGCTACGGCGCCTACGTGGTGCTCCTGCGCGATGAGTTCGGCTGGAGCAAGACCATGCTCTCGGCCGCATCCTCATTGCGCGAGGCGGAGAGCGGCATCCTCGGGCCTGTCCAGGGCTGGCTGCTCGACCGCATCGGCCCACGAGCGGTGGCGCGCATCGGCGTGATCGTCATGGGCATCGGATTCATGTTGTTCAGCCAGGTGAACACGCCGCTCACCTTCTATGGCGCCTTCCTGGTGATGTCGATCGGCGGGAGCATGGCCGGCTACATGACGGTCACCTTCGCCGCGGTGCACTGGTTCGAACGCCGCCGCGCGACGGCGATCAGCCTGACCTCGACCGGGTTCGCGCTCGGCGGCATGGCCGTGCCGATCACCGTCCTCCTGCTCGAATGGCTGGGCTGGCGGGGCACCGCCTTTCTCTCGGGCGTCCTCATCATGGCCATCGGTTTGCCGCTGACGCAGGTCCTTCGGCACCACCCGCACGACTACGGCCTGCAGCCCGACGGTGACAGCGAGGACGCCGCGGCCCACCCTGAAGACGCGAACCCGCGGGTAGTCGCGCGGGCGACTGAGGACGACTTCACGCTCGGCGAGGCGGTACGGGAGCCCGCGTTCTGGTGGGTCTCGCTCGGTCACGCTTCAGCCCTGTTCGTGGTCTCGGCGATGGGCGTGCACCTGATATCGCACCTGCGGGAGAGCCAGGGTTACTCATTGGGGCAGGCGTCGACGATCGTGTTCCTGATGACCTTGCTGTTCCTGATGGGCACCATCAGCGGCGGCTTCCTGGGCGACCGCGTGACCAAGCGCGCGCTGCTGGTGACCTGCATGGCGATGCATAGCGGGGGGCTGCTCATCCTTTCGCACGCCGTGAACGTGTGGATGGTGGTGGCATTCACCCTGATCCACGGGCTCGCGTGGGGCTGGCGAGGGCCGCAGATGGCGGCGATCCGGGCCGACTACTTCGGCCGCTCGGCCTTCGGGAAGATCATGGGCGTCTCGAACATGATCATCATCATCGGCACGATTAGCGGCCCGCTCATCGCCGGGTACATGTACGACCGGACCGGCAACTACCGGCTCGGGTTCGACATCCTGGCCGGGATCGCGCTGGCGGGGTCGGTCTTCTTCATCCTGGCGCGTAAACCCGCACACCCGGCGCGAACGGCAGCGGAAGCGCCCGTTTAGCCTGCTCTTTCCCGTGCCGGCCTGTATCCTGACACGCGGCCCCGGGCGCCCACAGAGCGCCCCCGCCGGCTGGTGCCCAATGCGTCGATTCCCTCTGCTCTTGGCCGTCGCCGGCCTCACCCTCGTGCTCCTCGCCTGCGGTGGCGATGACGACGACGCAGCCGAAACGTTCCCGACGACCAGCGACCCTGCCCGGAACATCCCGCCCGACCAGCGCGGGAAGGTCAACCTCGTGGTCGCGGGTTCGGACTTCTACGTCGGCGAGAACAACTTCGTCTTCGGGATCACCGATGCGAACGACCTGCCCCAGGGCGGCGCCACCGCGCGAGCCACGTTCTACGACCTGAGCGATCCCGCCAGCCCGAAGCCCGTCTTCACCGTCGACGCGGTGCAGAGCGCGCCCGGCGTCGGCGAAGAGGTCCGGCACGTCCACGCCGGCGGCGAAACGCACGTCCACGGCGGCCAGGACGAGGACCGGGTCGGTTACTTCGCCCCCGCGGTGTTCGACCATGCGGGCCCGTGGGGCATCGCCGTCGAAGCCACCCTGAAGGACGGCACGAAGGGCGTCGCCAGCGTTGGCTTCGAGGTCTACGCCAAGCCGAACATGCCGGCCCCCGGACAGGCCGCCTACAAGAGCGACAACCTGACGAAAGCCGACGTGAAGGACATCCGCGAAATCGACTCCGGCGAACCCGCCAACGACATGCACGACGTGAAGATCAAGGACGCCATCGCCGCCGGGCGGCCGCTGGTCATCGTGTTCTCGACCCCTGCGTTCTGCACCTCGCGCTTCTGCGGGCCCGTGAACGAAGAAGTCGAATACCTGCACGACATCTACAAGAAAGACGTGGACTTCGTCCACATCGAGGTCTGGCGGAACTTCGACAAGAAGGAACTGAACCCGACCGCCCGCGAGTGGCTGATCTGGCCGGACGGTTCGCTCCGCGAGCCGGTGGTGTACGTGGTGGACTCGAAGGGCACGATCTACGACCGCTGGGAAGGGCCGGTGGCGCGGAACATCATGGAAGCGAGCGTGAAAGCGGTAGCCGGGGGCGCCACGCGGTAGCGTTCCCCGCCGTGTGCGTCTCTCCCGTTACGTCGTGCCGGGGTACATTCTGAGCATGCTCGTAGTCCAGAAGTACGGCGGCACGTCAGTCGCCGATGCCGACCGCATCCGCCACGTCGCCGGACGCGTGATCAAGCGCGTCCGGGCGGGCGACCAGGTGGTCGTGGTGGTCTCGGCGATGGGGAACTCGACAGATGACCTGCTCGACCTGGCGTTGCAGGTGGCGCCCGACCCGGACCCTCGCGAGCTGGACATGCTGCTCTCCACCGGGGAGCAGGTCTCGGTGGCGCTGCTCGCCATGGCACTGAAGAACCTGGGGCAGGAAGCGGTCGGCCTCACGGGGCAACAGGCCGGGATCATCGCCCAG
>CAUJEQ010000282.1 GCA_963169135.1 Chloroflexota bacterium | reverse complement strand
GCCGAAGGAAACCACGCCATGGAATTGGAGTTAGTCCGGGAGTTCGATCCTGCGCTGGGAGAGTTCCCGAAGGGAATTGCGTTTGACCGGGATGGGAACATCTACTTCGGCATGCAAATGCTGGGGCAGGTGAGGAAACTCTCGCTTGATGGCAGTGAAGAAACGATCGCTACGATACCGTACGCTGGGCCGCCCGGTGCCGGCCTGGGGCCGAACGCCCTCGCAGTGGTCGAACGCAAGAGCAGAGAAGACACGGTCATCTACGCGGCTTTCGTGGATTTCGACTCGGGTGCGTCGACTGGTATCTACCGGATCTATGGCGACGGAACGTTGTCGCGCGTTCCTGGGAGCGAAGCCATCTTCGGGAATGGCATGACAGTAGATGGCCACGACAACGTTTACGTTACGGACTCCCTCACCGGGTCTATCTGGCGCATCCGTCACGGGTCCGGCCTGGCGGAGCTCTGGATCCAGCACGAGCTGCTGGAAGGAGATGGCAGCCTCGGCTTTGGCGTTCCACTCGGCGCCGGAGACGTGACCGTCGACGGGCGCTCGCTGCTGGTCACGGTGGAAGAGAAGTCTCGCGTGGTCCGCATCGACATCAATAAAGACGGTTCTGCCGGCAATGTCGCCGTCGTGGTGGAACACCCATCGCTCTACATGACTGAGGGGATAGCGTCGGCTCCGAATGGAACCACCTACATCTCCTCCTGGTTCAACAGTTCGTTGAGTCTGCTGGACAGACAGGGGAACCTGGAAATGATCGCTGACAGCGAGGACGGGCTGGTCGGACCTGTGACGCTTGCCTTCGGCACCGGGCGCCTTGGCAAGTATCTCTATGTCGTGAATCAGTCTGGATTCATCTTCCCGGACCCGAAGCCAGCGATCTACCGGATCAATGTGAGTCGCTGAACGTATCGAGCACGGGTTGGCCCGGGACCAGGGTGCAGGTCCCGGGCCGAGAATCGGCCGGCCTCGGCCCAACTCCACTGACGCTCACAGCGCGTCGCGGCCTTGACTCGTTGCTATAATCCCGGAATGTTCGCACGACCGCGCTGCGTGCCGGCGGTGCCCGTGGGGTCGGGGGCGTGACCGCCCGAGGCCCCATTCGTTATGCGACGTCGCGCGACGGAACCCGTATCGCGTGGACGTCCTGGGGCACGGGCCCGTCCGTCATCTTCGTCCCGCCCTGGTCGGAGACCATTGAATCAGGATTTGTGAGGACCGGCCTCCGCCGTGCGTTTGGCGGTCGCATCGTCTCGTACGACCGGCGGGGGTTCGGCCTCTCCGACTGGGGCGTCGAGCACGGCCTCGATCAGTACGCCGACGACCTTGAGGCGGTGGCGGACGCCGCCGGGATCGACCTGATGACGTTGTATGGGGCGGCAGCGGGGACGTTCGAGAGCGTCGTGCTCGCCGCCCGGAGCCCGCGAGTCAAGAAAATGGTCCTTGTGGAGCCAGCATTCCGCGTGGGCCGCGACGACCTCACCACCCAAAAGTCCTTGTACGCGCTCCTGGACCACGACTTCGCGACGTTCTGGAGGGCGTTCCTCCAGTTCGCGATTGGCTGGGGCGAGGCGGCGGACATCGAAGCATGGGTCCGGTACTACGTCTCGGCAACCAATCCGGCGGATATCCGCGCGATGCTCAACGTCCTCCTTGACCGGGCGGACCTCTCCCAGTTCGCGCCGCTGGTGCGGGCCGAGTGCCTCATCCTCCACAACGTCGATGACCCCATGATGCCCCCCACGGCAGCCGCAGATCTCGCCCGCCTGATCCCCAACCACCGCCTCATCCTCAAATCCGGCAAGCGGTGGGCCAAGGATGATGCACCAACGCGCGAGATCGAGCGGTTCCTGACGAGTGAGTTCGACGAGGGAGGCGGACCGTCAGTCCGGGGCGGCCCACGAAAGGCCCGCGGCGCCGACGGCTGGAAGACGCTAACCACTCGCGAGATTGAAGTCCTCGATCAGGCGGTCACCGGCGCCACGAATGAGGAAATCGCCGCAGCGCTCTGGCTCAGCAGGGCCACGGTCGCCCGTCACCTCGCCAACGTGTACACGAAGCTCGGTG
The DNA here is from genome assembly GCA_963169135.1 of Chloroflexota bacterium. Lineage (GTDB taxonomy): Bacteria > Chloroflexota > Dehalococcoidia > Tepidiformales > Tepidiformaceae > Amarobacter. The sequence goes on along the minus strand of CAUJEQ010000282.1, from coordinate 7,057 downwards.
TCCGCAACCGCGTCGAAGCGTCGGCATGGGCCAACGAACACGCGCGCGATCGGGTGCAGTAAGGCGAATCCCCGGCCAGCGTGGCCTCGGCGGATGCAGGGCATCAGTCGAAGCCGAAGAGCGGTGGGAAGGCAACCACCACGATGGCCGCCCAGACCGCGTACACGGGAATGTACCGCGTCTGCCAGCGCTCCAGGTCCGAGAATTGGCGCCTTCCGCGAAGGAACGCCGACAGGAGCCACGCCGACCACACCAGGTTGGCGAGCAGCACCACATTGAGCCCGAGACCGGCAGTCCTGTTCGGCGTGAAGCCGAACTCCGTGATCCGGCTGAGTATCGCTGCCAGGGCCAGCACGTCGATCACGAGGGCGCTCACGACCAGGACCAGTTGAATGGCGTCCATGAGCGTCGGCGTCGCATCCGAATCACGGGCCGAGATCGAGTAAAGGACCAGACCCACGACGATCACCAGGAGCACATCGAAAAGGATGAGCACGTCGCGTTCGGCATCGACGAAATTGCCGGTGAGCGCCATGCCGGCGATGGCTGCAACGAGCATTAAGGCGAACAGCGGCGTGAAGACGCTGGTCAGGACCGGGGCCATGTTCTCGATCACGCTCTGCTTGGCCTCGACCAGCCAGGCGACCACGACGACCGCGCCCACCGCGCCGCAGGGCAGCACCCACGAAGCGATGAAGGGCTCAACATCGATATCAATGGCAGCGAAAACCCCCAGAGTCAGCCCGCTGAGGGCAACTCCCCCGAACGCGATGAGCGCGTAGTAGATGAACCACTCGCCCGTGAATCGAACGAAGTCCATCCGGGGTGCATCGCCCCGCCAGGCGCCGCCCAGGTAGGCGACGCCGGCAACCAGCCACAGGATGATCGGGAGGTGGATCGCCGCCAGCGGCTCCGTGTCGCCGCCGGTCTCGAAAGGGAACACGTTGACGAGGATCGCTGCCGCGATGAACGGCACAGCCAACCCGGCGATCGCCCGGACCGGAATGCTCCGCCTCCATGCGAGAAAGCCAATCAAAAAGGGCAGCGCCAGCAGGGCAGTGTTCCGCAAATAAAACGATGCCTCGGCATCGCCGTTCCCCCCGTCGGCCGTTCCCGGGTCGAACGGGTCGATCCCGAAAACTGCGGGAAACTTGAACGCCGCGGCGGCACCAATCGCGAAGCAGATCGTGATGAGGAGCCCGCCATACTGCGAAACCGGGTGCCCGCGGACCCCATCGCCGCCGAGGACCAGCTGCTTCCAGAGCTGGCTCGACCGCTCACGCGCGAACTCCCGCGACAGCTCGTTCACACCGCCAATCCGCTTGATGGCAACGAGAAAGGATTCGTCTTCGCTGAGGCCTGCCGCTCCCAGATCCGAGATCTGGCTGCGCAGATGGTCCTCGAGCTCATCGACATCAACATGATGAATCGCCTGGCGGCGCTGGAGGTACGACCTCCATTCTTTGATCCGCGCCTCGATGCCTGGGTCGCCGGTGGACTCCATCGGCCGTTACCCCTCGACCGTGCTGAGGACCGGGTTGGCGACCTGGAACGAGCGCCAGGCGTTCTGGAGCGCGCCCGAGACGACCTCCCACTGGCGGCGCTGCTCAGAGAGCGCTTTTCGACCCCCCGGAGTGATGCGGTAGTACCTCCGCCGCCGGCCACCCGGCGGCGAGTCCCAACTCGCCTCGACGTAGCCGAGCCGGTCTAGCCGGTGCAGCAGCGGGTACAGCATCCCGTCGGTCCATTCCATCTCGCCACCGGAAAGCTCATCGATGCGCTTGAGGATCGCGTATCCGTAGCTCTCGCCCTCGTTGAGGATGGCCAGGACAAGGGGCATGGCCGAGGCAGCGACGAGGTCCTTCCCAATCCGGATGTCTCTCTCAGCTTGCATAGGAGCACTATACATTGCTCTGTTAGGTATAGGTCAACCGCGGGGCGTTACCGCCGCCAGGCGCCCGCTGAACTCGGCTCGAACCATAGCCTCTGGTGGCCCACTCTACCCGTTCCTCGAACACCCGCTGCCGGTTCGATTCGAACTTGCAGCTTCCTTGCCTCCCTCGGAGCATGCGACCTAAACTCGCCCCGGAGGAGAACAACATGGCCCGGCAGACCCAGGCTTCAGTTGGATTGCTCTGGCGAGGGCGTCCCGGTGAGCCACCACCGCCACGCGAACAGAACCGGCTGCGGGCAATTTTCGAAGGGTTCGAAGCGAAAGGTGCGCGCACCGTGGCCCTGCCGTTCTATGAAGAGGCTGCTGGCGAGATTCGCCAGCAGATTGGCGAACTCGATGCCGTCCTTACCTGGGTCGATCCGATCGTTGCAGGGCGAGACCGCTCAGTGCTCGATGCCCTTCTGCGGGATGCCTCGGAATCGGGCGTCTACGTATCGGCCCACCCCGATGTCATCTTGAGGATGGGAACGAAGGAGGTGCTTGTTCGGACACGGGACACGGAGTGGGGCTCCGACTCGCACGCAATCCAGTCGGCCGAGGCAGCGCTAACCGAACTGCCAGCCCGCCTTCGAAAGGGTCCGCGTGTCTTAAAGCAGAACCGCGGGAGCGGCGGCAACGGTGTTTGGAGGGTCGAACTAGAAGGCGACTCAACCATCGCAGCCCAGCTTCCCGTGGCCGTTCAGCACGCGGCCCGCGGCAGCGGTGTAGACCACACCACGCTCGGCGAATTCATCGAACGCTGCGCCGGGTACTTCGCGGCTTTTTCAGGTTCGGGCATCCTCATCGACCAGCCATACTTTCGGCGTGTGGGCGAAGGGATGACCCGCGCTTACATGGCCGGAGACCGGGTCGCCGGTTTCGGTCATCAGTTCGTTACCGCCCTGGCGCCCCTTCCCCGTGGCACCGAGGAAACGCCCGCGCCACCAGCGAGGGTTTACTTCGGGCCCGATGAGGCTGGGTTTCAGACTCTCCGGACCCGCCTCGAGTCGGGGTGGCTTGCCGAACTCATCGAGATCTGCGGCATGAAGGCAGATGACCTCCCAGCAATCTGGGACGCCGACTTTCTGCTCGACGCCGAGGGCGCAGCGTGCGCTGATAGCTACGTTCTTTGCGAGGTGAACGTGAGCGGTGTCTTCCCGATCCCGGCCGAGTCCATACCAGCGCTCGTAGATTGGACGTTGGTTCGAGTTGCATCCGGCCGCCGAACGTAGCCATGTGAACGGTTTCGGGCGTTCAACGCCGGTGCCACTCCCCGGGATGCGGGCCACGCAAGATGGGTAGGGTTGGTAGCGCGTAGGGGATTCGAACCCCTGATCTCCGCCTTGAAAGGGCGGCGTCCTGGGCCTCTAGACGAACGCGCCGAGGAAAGTCCAGCGTAGCATGGGCCCGCCGCTACGATCACCCCGGACCACATGAGCTTCGGACTGGCCGCTACAGCCCCTGGTTGAACTCCGCGAACCCGAAGTATTCGTTCAGGTTCTGGAGGTTGCCCGCCAGCAGCAGCACCCCAACCGTGATGATGGCGATCCCGCTGAACACTTCGATGACGGGCGTGTACGGCGGGATCTTCTTCATGAACCGGTTCACGTCCGAGATAGCGAGCCAGGCGATAAGGAACGGGATGCTCATGCCGGCCGCGTAGGCCATCAGCAGGTAGGTGCCCTGGAGCGCCTCGCCCGAATTGCCCGCCAATGTCAGGATGCTGCCGAGGATCGGTCCCACGCAGGGAATCCACCCCAACGCCCAGGCACCACCCACAAACCCCGAACGCGCATACCCCACCTTGTGGTTGCGGGCGATCCCCACTTCGTACGTTCGATAGAAGAGCGTGAGCTGCAGATAGCCCGCAAATCGTCCCCACACCACCAGCAGGACCGCCCCCAGCAGAAGCAGGCGCACGCGGTCGTCCTTCACGCCCGAAAGCTCAGCGAGGAAGAAGAAGACGATAGTCAGCCCGATGAGCATCAGGGCCGAACGGAAGGGGTCGGCACGGCCACGCGGCGGGATGACGAGCACGCCCATCAACACGAGGATCGCCCCGGCGATCTGCCCGAGGTCGCGCTGGTTGTCCTGCAAGAAGTACGACCCGAACAGCCCGGCCGCCGCGCCCAGCGCGATGAACACGATGGAGAGCCCCGTGACGAACGCCACCGCGTGGCTGAAGGTCACCTTCCGGTCGGCGGTGAGCCGCCCGTTCTGGATGCTCGACCCGGAAATCTGGGCGATGAAGATCGGCACGATGGGCAGCACGCAGGGCGAGAAGAATGAGAGCACCCCGGCCGAGAACGCCAGGAACGGTCCCGCCGGACCTTCCAGGTTGAAACTCGTGCTGGTCAGCGGGCCGATGGCGAACGCGGCTACCGGGATGAGCGCCAGCACCGCGAAGATCAGGTACAGCGTGTTTCGAGATGGGAGCGACGCTACGGCTGCGCGACGTGATGCCACGCTTCGATCATAGCCGGTTATGGCGTTTCGGGACGCACACCAGTGGCCCTATCTGAACGGATTGTCGTCCGGGTTCACCGGGGCCAGTGGGCTTTCGTCAAGGCCGAGTAAGCGCAGCCGGGCGGCATCGTACTTCTCTTTCGCGCGCGCCTCGCGATTCAGGAGCCCCTTGATCTGGTCGGGCCGAATGGGCTCACCCTCGAGGAACACCCGGTGAATGTGTTCGACCTGCTTGGACCAGGCGTCCCAGGCCTCGCGATAGGCCTTCGCGGTTGCTTCATCGGCGAATGCCATGACACCCTCCAGTGCGAGGATTCACGCGAGTGCGCATCGTACCAGCACCCACGGACGGCGACAGCAAAACGGGCAGGGAGGCCTCCCTGCCCGCAAGTTCCCTGGTAGCGCATAGGGGATTCGAACCCCTGATCTCCGCCTTGAGAGGGCGGTGTCCTAGGCCACTAGACGAATGCGCCGTACCGCTCAGGATAGCTGTTGGCCGCGAGTTCGGGCAAGGAATCGCCGCGTGAGGTGGCTCCCGATTGCGGCCGCCATCGCCATCGCCGCGCTGCTTCCTGGCGGCTGCCGCGATTCCGAATCCGACCCCTTCGCAACGCGCCCGCTCACACCCGAGCTGCAACAGATGCTGGAGGAGATCGCCGAACTGCGCGAGCTCGAACCGCCGCCTGCGCTCGAAGCCGGGACCGTCTCGCGGCTCGACGTCACCCCCCTCCTCGACCGCCAGCTAACCGATGCCGACCGCGAGTGGTTCGCCAACACGACAACGCTCTACCGGCTGCTCGGCCACCTCGGCCCGGACGAGGACTACCTCTCGGTGTTCCGCGCGTTCGGCCAGGGCGCCATCATCGGCCTCTACTCACCCGCAGAGAATCGCCTCTGGGTAGTCCAGCGCGAACCGGAAGTCGACCTGGACGCGATGAGCCCGGCAGAACGGTCGGCGCTTGCCCACGAACTCGTGCACGCCATCCAGGACTACCACTTCCCCATCGGGGAGCTCTCCGAACTCACCGCCGGCGACCTCGACTGGGGCCTCGCCGCCACTTCCGTCATCGAGGGGGATGCCGCGACCCACCAGGGGCTCTGGGACGGACGCCAGGCGGCCCTTCCGGGCGGCACGCGGCTGTTCCTCAGCGGCGCGCTGCCGGCGTTGAGCACCCCGCCCTCGATCGAGCGCGAACTGCGCTTCCCCTACACGACGGGGGCGGAGTGGGTGAACATCGTCCGCAGCCAGGAGGGCACTGCCGCGATCGACCGCTACCTGGCCGGCGAACCGCTCTCCACCGCCCACATCCTCCACCCCGAACTGCGCTCCGCCGGCTGGAGCCCCGAAACCGTGGAGCTCCCCGGCCTCACCCCCGCCCTCGGCGGCGGCTGGACGCATGAGTCGGGCGGCACGCTCGGCGAATTCCACCTGCGCAACTACCTCGAGCTGCGGCTCCCAGCTCTGCCGGCTGTTACGGCAGCCGCTGGATGGCGCGGCGACCGTTATGACGTGTACGTGAACGACGGCGACGCGGTGGTGCTCTTTCGCGTGCGGTTCGCCGACGAGGCTGAGGCTGCCGAGTTCGCGGCGGCACAGCGCGAGCTATTGACTTCGGCCGGCGCGACCCCGGCGGAGTCCCCTGCTGGTGTGGTGGCCGAGCTCAAGGACGGCCGGACCACGATCCAGGTCGCCTCACGGAACTCGTCCGAGGTCCTGTTCGTTGTGGGGTCATCGCGGGAAGTTGCCGAACGGGCCGCGGCAGCGCTCACCAAAGCCTGACCGCCTTATGCGCGGATCCGCGCCGCGATCGTTGCGCCTCATGCCCCATGCCTCTCGCCTCATACCTACACAGGCCGGCACACCTCGCACGGCACATACCCCTCCGCGAGCGCCTCCTCCGGCGAGCGGAAGGCGCGGTGGAGCGCGGGGTCTTCTTCATCCAGCCCCGGGCAGGCCGCCAGGCAGAACTCATGGCTGCCGAGCTGGCCGATGTAGCGCGGCGCGTGCTGCAGCCACTCCAGCCGTTCGTGCGTGACACCTTCCGCGCGGAGAACCTGCTCCTTCACCTCGGTGCCGCCCGCCGAGTACTCGCCCAGCGTCCAGTCGGAGCGTACGACCCGGTGGCAGGGCACCACGAACGGCACCGGGTTGTGTCCGAGTGCCGTCCCCGCGGCCCGCACCGCCCCCGGCGACCCCGCATGGCGCGCCACCCAGTGGTACGGCCGCAGTTGCCCCTTCGGGATGGTCGCGGTCACTCGCAGGACCTCCTGCTGGAACGGGGAAAGCGCACCGAGGAACGCCACCTCGCTGCCCCGCCGGCGGCCGGCAAGCACGGACGAGACCGCCTCGCGCACGCGCTTCGAGTCGCCGAAACCGGGCTCGAACCCGAGCCCCTCGTCGACCAGCGCGTCGAAGCGCCGCAGGTCGTTCGTTACCAGGTGGATGAGTTCGCCATCGTGCACCAGCCGGATCGGCCCGACCGGCAGTTCGAGGTCGAACCAGCTCAGGCTGCGGGTGGCCCGCGCCTGCCGCGCTCGCAGCTCCGAGCGCAGCCGGCTCGCGAACCCGGGGTCCGCCGTCCGCGAAAGTTCTTCGCGCACGGAGTCCGGCAGGCCGGTCTCAGGTTCAGCCATCATGTTCATATCCGGCCTCCACCA
>CAUJEQ010000281.1 GCA_963169135.1 Chloroflexota bacterium | reverse complement strand
CAAGGTGCGGATCAACTACTACCCGCCCCGGGGCGACAACAAGGAGGGGTGGGACAACATCGACATCTTCGGGTGGCTGGGCTACCCGATGCAGATCAAGATCGACTTCCTCTGCCGGGACTCGATCCTGGCGGCGCCGCTCGTGCTGGACCTTGCGCTCTTCTTCGACCTCGCCCACCGCGCCGGGATGAAGGGCATCCAGGAGTGGCTCTCTTTCTATTTCAAGAGCCCCCAGCACGGGCCGAACCTGTACCCGGAGCACGACCTGTTCATCCAGCAGACGAAGCTGAAGAACACGCTCCGCTGGATGATGGGCGAAGAGCAGATCACGCACCTCGGCGTGGAGTACTACGAGGACTAGCGATTTTCGATTGACGATTGTCGATTGACGATCGGCCCCCTTACCCCTGGCCCCTCTCCCGACGCGTCGGGAGAGGGGTTTTGCACTCGAAGGTTTGCGCCCCGCGCGCCAACGGGCTTGACATGAGTGTTACATTGTTACCTACTCATGGAGGTAACACAGATGGCTGACCAACCAGCACCAGCAGCCGAAACCCCCGTCGAGCGCGTACAGCTGGGCGTGCGGATGGAGAAGCGGATGGTGAAGGTCCTGAAGGGCCTGGCCGAGTTCCAGAACGTCTCGTTGGGGCAGCTGCTGGAGAACATCGTCCTGCATTCGTTCGAACCGATGCCGGGCGAGGAAGGCGAATGGGCCGCGAGCCCGCACGGCAAGAAGGCGCTGGCGGCGATCGCCGACCTGAAGCGGGTGTACGGCATGGACTACGACGCCCACGCGGCGCACGGGTTCCGGGAGCCGGGCGATGCGGAACCCGCGGCGAAACCGCGCACCTCACGGAGGGCGCGCGAAGCGTGAGTGATCGCGGGGCGCCGCGCAGGGGGCCCGGGTGCTCTGCTACAATCCGCGGCCACAGCGCTTCGGCGAAAGGTCAGGCATGAGCCACGCGCGGACCACAGCCTCGAACACCCCCTCTAGCGAGGCGAGCGCCTCGCAGCGTTCCGCGGCGCCCGAGCCAGTTGTGGGCGACGGGTTCGAGAACCCGGTGCTGGCGTTCAGCAGGCTGGTCGCGCTGCAAAGGACGGCTGGAAACCAGGTGGTGCAGCGGATGCTGCGGGGCGCGGGTGCAACTCCAGTACTGCGGGGGCGGTCCCCGGCCGTCCAGCGCCACGACGGCCCGACCGTCCTCTCGCCCGAAGGCGAGGACAAAGGGAAGGCCAAGGCTGCTGAGAAGACCCCGGAAGCCAAGAAGATGGAAGAGGTCCGGGCCATCCTGGACAAGAGCCCCGTGGGCAAGGCCGCGCTCGCGATCCTCGAGAAGTACAAGGTCCCGGTCGACCTGAAGTACCCGGGCCCGGGTTCGGTGTACCAGCCGCCTGCGCCCGGGAAAATCAAGATCCTCACGACCAAGACGGCCGAGCAGGCGGCATTCACGCTGGTCCACGAAGCGAACCACGCTGAGGCTTCGAACCAGAGCAAGACCGCCGACATCAGCAAGCTCGGGCGCGCGGAGTACGTAAAGGGGATGCTCGATGAAGAGACCACCAGCACGGTGAACGCGATCCTCTCCAAGACCGGCATGAGCGCGGCCGACCAGAAGGGCGTGAAGTCTGCTCCGCTGCTGCAGGCGCGCTACGAGAAGGCGAAGAAGGCGGCGCTCGACGCGAAGAAATCCGCCGAGGAGGCGGAGAAGGCCGCCTGGCAGAGCATCCGGGACGCGTTCACCGATGGCACGCTGGTCACGTCGAACACCAAGGAGGCGTACGACGTGTACTACGGCAAGGCGTGGGACAAGGTGCACAAGCCGCCCGCCAAAGAGGCCCTCTAGGTGGCCATCACGCGGGAAGATATCGCTCGGGCGATCGAGCCCCTTCGTCCCGACATCGCGGAGGTGCTGGCCGACCGGGAGACATCCGAGATCGAGCGCATCGAATGCAAGGCGCTCTCCCGATACCGGCTCTACATGGTCACCGTCTTCGCGCCGCATGCCCCGATCGTCCATTACGTCGCCTACGCGGAAGACGGGCCGCCTTTCGTGCTGAGCGAGGACCCGGCCGCGTTTACCGCGATGGCCGCGGCCGATGGCGGGGTGGAGATCGGGTCTGCTTCGGAGGCGGCTGCGTATGCGGAGGTCTTCCTGACCGTGACGCGGCCGTTGAGCGAGCTCTCCTACCTCGTGAAGACCCTCAAGGACGTGTCGTTCCGGCCGGAACTCGAGCCGGAGGAAGTGGCGGCGCGGAAGGGCTTCGAGCGGAAGTATCGGCCGGTGATCAAACCGCCGGCGGGGTGCAAGGCCGCGGACGGGTTCGAAGTGACCGCCTACCGGGTGGTCGAGCAGCGCCTGGAGCGGGTGACGTTGCGGGTCTCGCGCTCGGGGGAGATACAGAGCAGTGAGGAAGTGCTGGAGAAGGACCTACCGCTGGTGATTGGGGGCGAGTGAGCGGCCCTCGCGACACTCACGGCGCCCCTCCCCGGCGAGGGCAGGGGAGGGGCATCACAGCGAGACTTACAGCGCTTCGAGGGCCTTCGCAATCCTGTCGCGGGCTTCCTGGGCGACCGCTTTGACTGCCTCATCCTGGACGATGCCCATAGCGGCGACGGGGTCCATGGCTTCCACGACTACTCCACCGCCCGGCGTTTCGCGGACGACGACGTTGCAGGGCAGGAGCATGCCGACCTCGGGATTGGCGGCGATGGCGCGGTGCGCGAGCGGTGGGTTGCAGGCGCCGAGGATGATGTACGGTGCGACATCCTCGCCGATCTTGGCCTTGAGGGTGGCCTTGACGTCGATTTCGGTGAGGACTCCGAAGCCCTGCTCCTTGAGCGCGGCCTTCACGCGTTCGATGGTCTCGGCATAGCCGGCGGTCGATTCCGTTCGCAGGCCGAAGGTCAGTTGTTCGATTGCGGTCATGTGCGTACCTCCATGCATCAACCGTAGCGCCTCCGGTGAAGTGGGGCAGGGCCGGCGGGACCGGGTTGCGGGCCCGGTTTGGCCGTAGTCCAGCCAATACGGCACGGGCGGGCCGATCCACACGGGGCGCGGAGGCCGCGTATCATCGCGGGACCACGATCAGGGAGCGAACCCCCATGCCCTACCCGGTGCCGGCAGTTGTCCTGGACGGTTTGAATTTCCCCGAGGGGCCACGCTGGCACGATGGGCGGCTGTGGTTCTCGGACATGCATGCCCGGCGGGTGATGACCCTGGACCCGGGCGGCCAGACGTCCGTCATCTGCGAAGTCCCCGAGAAGCCATCCGGCCTCGGGTTCCTGGAAGACGGACGGTTGCTGGTGGTCTCGATGGCGGACCACCGGCTGATGGTGCTGGACCGGGACCTCGGGCTGCGCGAGGTTGCGGACATCACGCCCTACGTCGGGGGCGACGCAAATGACATGGTGGTTGATGCGGAGGGGCGGGCGTACATCGGGAACTTCGGGTTCGACTTCGCGGGAGGCGAGGAGTTCAAGACGACGACGCTCGTGCGGGTCGATCCCAACGGCCAGGTGACGGTCGTGGCGGAGGACCTCGCGTTTCCGAACGGCACGGTGATCACGCCGGACGGCAAGACACTCGTGGTGGCGGAGACCTTCGCCCGGAAGCTGACCGCGTTCGACGTCGCGGAGGACGGGTCGCTCTCGGGGCGGCGCGTGTGGGCGGACCTTGGGCCGGCAACGCCGGATGGAATCTGCCTGGACGAGGAGGGGGCTATCTGGGTGGCCTCGCCGACGACGGGGCAGTGCATCCGGGTGCGGGAAGGCGGCGAAGTGGCGGACCGCATCGGGATAGAGGAGGGCCGCCAGGCCTACGCCTGCATACTCGGCGGCGAGGACCGCAGGACGCTGTACATCTGCACATCGGAGGGCGACGAGGCGGACCGCCAGGCGGGGCGTTCACGCGGCTGGATCGAAGAAGTGCGGGTAGAGGTAGCGGGAGCGGGGCTGCCGTAGGAACCGTTCGCGCAGAAACAGCGGCGGTCGGCTACGATCTCCCAAATACCCCCGGGAGGTACCCCGTGAAAGCTGCTGTCTACTACGAAACCGGCGCGCCGAGCGTATTCAAGTACGAAGAGGTTCCTGACCCCGTGTGCCACCCGGGCGGCGTGGTCATCGACGTCAAGGCGATCGGCATCCAGGGCGGCGACACGCTCAACCGCCAGGGCGGGATGATGGTCACCCGGCCACATATCGTGGGGTACCAGGCTGCCGGTATCGTGCGGGAGGTCGGTGAGCGGGTGACCGACCGCAAGCCGGGCGACCGCGTGGTGGCGACGATGCCGTTCGGTTCCCACGCGGCGTTGGCATCCATGCCGGCAACGGCGACCTACATCGTGCCCGACGACATGGACCTCGGTGTGGCTGCCGCGATCCCGATCGAGTTCGGGACGGCCCACGACTGCCTGTTCGAGTTCGGCCACCTGGAAGCCGGCGAAACGGTGCTGGTGCAGGCGGGCGGCGGAGGGGTGGGGCTGGCGGCGATCCAGCTGGCGAAGCGCGCCGGGGCGAAGGTGCTGGCGACCGCATCGAGCGACGAGAAGCTCGAGCGGCTGAAGGCGTTCGGACTGGACCACGGCATCAACTACCGGACCGAGGACTTCATCGCCCGGACAATCGACCTCACCGATGGGCTGGGGGCGAACCTGATCGTTGACTCGGTCGGCGGGAAGACGCTGGAAGGGAGCGTGGCGGCGCTGGCCTACCGGGGGCGGATCAGCTGGGTGGGCAATGCCGGGCGTGAGGGGCGGCCACCGAACCTGGGCGGGCTGGGCCAGAAGAACGCCTCGGTCACGGGGGTGTACCTCGGGGCAGAGATGACCTACAACGCAGCGCGCTGCCGGGCAATGATCGAAGGCCTGCTGGCAGATGTGGCCGGGGGCGACCTGAAGGTGATGATCGACCGCACGTTCCCGCTGAGCGAAGCGGCTGCGGCGCATGGCTACATCGAGAGCCGCGGAGCGTTCGGGAGGGTGCTGCTTACCCCGTGACGGGGGCGTGGGCGGCCCGCCAGGCGCGCGCCATGAGCTCGCCCTCGCGTTGCCCCTGGATCCGGGTGCCCTCGATCGTGTAGTGCGAGGGGTCACCGGGCATTCGGGCTCCGGCGCCGAGGCGCTCCATCTCGGGGTCGAACGGGAGATAGGCGACATGGAGGCGTTCGCAGGTGGCCTGCATGCTGTTGTGCCAGGCCCAGAACCGGCGGTCGCATTCCTGCTGGATACGCGGCGACACCCTCTGGGGGATCCGGGTCGGGCCGCGTACGGCGATCGCCAGGCGCTCGTCGCGGAGCAGTTGGCGGAGGATGCGCTCGAAGAGCGTCAACAGGTAGCCGGCTTCGAAATAGTACTCCACGCCGACTGCCCGGGCGCCAAACCCGCGCACAAACTCTGCGGCGCGGCTGTTCGCTGCCACCCGTGTTTCGGCTGTCTTCCGGGCGGCGCGAGCCAGGATGGGGCCTGCGACCGGTACGCGCCGTTCGAGCCGGAGCGCGACGGAGCCGAACGACGCCCAGTAGCCGCCGAGGTTGACCACCACGAGGTCGGGTCGCTCTTCCGTTACCCAGCGGTCCACCAGTGCCGGAAGACGATCGGCGGGCCAGATGGGCTTGAGGGCGGTCTCCCAGTCGCTCCCGGTCGCCTCCTCCAGGATGCGCTCGGCGATGACGTACTGTCGCTCGTCTTCGGGGATGTCGGTGCGCAGGTCATGGCTGAGCGCGAGACGCAGGATCTTCACGAAGCGAACGTATCGGGTGCGCGCGCTTGGGTCGACGGCATGGGAGGATTTTGCAGCGGCGCATGAGCTATCGGCGGAATCGAGCGGCCGTTAGTGCGCAACGGGGGGATGCGCCGACTGCCAGGCGCGGGCCATGAGTTCGCCTTCCAGGCGCCCGTGGACCCGGGTGCCATCGAGGGTGTAGTGGGCCGGGTCGCCGGGAAGCCGGACACCGCTGCGCAGGTCTTCGAGCAGAGGGTCGGCCTGCAGGTAGAGGACATGGAGGCGTTCGCAAACGGCCCGGATGCCGCCCTCCCAGGTCTGATACCGGCGCGCGCGTTCAAGCTGGAGCCGCCGGGATGTCTTCTGGGGCGTGAGTCCGGGGCCACGCACTGCGATGGTAAGGCGCTCATCCTGGAGGAGCCGCCGGAGGATACCCTCAAAGAGCGCAACCAGCTCCTCGGGATCGAAGTTGTACTCGACGCCGGCGACCCGCGTAGCGAGGTCCCGTACGACTTCGGTGAAGCGGCTCTCTGCTGCCATGCGTGTCTCCGCGGTACGACGGGCAAAACGGGCAAGCTGTCCGCCGACGATCGGCACGTTTCGTTCGAGCCGAAGTGCAACTGACGCGAACGTCGCCCAGTATCCGGCGAGACAGAGCAGCACCAGGTCCGGCTGCTCTTCGGAGGCCCAGCGTTCGACAAGCGCGGGTAGCCGTTCGGTGGGCCAGATCGGCTTCAGGACGGTCTCCCAGTCGCTCCCGGTGGCCTCTTGCAGGACGCGCTCGGCGTGGACGTACTGGCGCTCCTCCTGGGGGATGTCGGTGCGCAGGTCATGGCTGAGCGCGAGACGCAGGATCTTCACGCCACAGAAGGTAGCGGGTGTACCGGCTCGGATCGACCGTGAACGTTCAGCGTGCCGTGGCAAGCTCGGCGGCGGCGAACGCGCCTGCAGCCAGGCCGAGGAGCAGCAGACCAGGCGGCGGGACCACGAGCCCGGCGCGCGCGGCTCCGACAGCGAAGCAGGCGGCAGACAGGGCGACCAGGAACCAGCCACTCAGCGGGTAGACGGGGTGGGCACGGTGGCGGGGCGCCAGCATCGTCTGCCAGGCGGCGGCTACTGCAACCGCGAGGATCAAGATGCGGATCACCCAGAGGCCCGCGCCCTGTGCGAGGGAGAGGTCGAGCGCCTGCAGCCTGCCGGCATAGCCCACCAGCCGGTAGCCGGTGAACTCGGTGGCCGCCAGGGGCCCCGGCCCGTGGGCCCAGGGGAGGAAGAAGGC
>CAUJEQ010000280.1 GCA_963169135.1 Chloroflexota bacterium | reverse complement strand
GGCGAAAGAGGAAACTCTCTCCCTCCGCAATTCGCTCGAAGCCGAACTCAAAGAGCGCCGCACCGAAGCCGCGCGTATCGAACAACGCCTCACGCAAAAGGAAGAGAACCTCGATCGCAAGGTCGAAGCCCTCGAGCGCCGCGAACAATCCGTCCGCGACCGCGAAGCCCAGATCGAACAGCTCCGCTCCGAGGCCGAGGAGATGCGCCAGCGGCAGGCCACCGAACTCGAACGCGTGGCGAACCTGACCGTCGACGAAGCACGCCAGCAACTCTTGGCCGCCGTCGAAGTGGAGATCCGCGACGAGGCCAGCCGCCGCGTCCGCGAGATCGAAAAGGAGGTGGAAGCTACCGCCGGCCCCCGCGCGCGCAAGATCCTCGCCACCGCGATCCAGCGCTACACCTCGGAGGTCACCGCCGAGACTACCGTCTCGGTCGTCCCCATCCCGAGCGACGATATGAAGGGCCGCATCATCGGCCGCGAGGGCCGTAATATCCGTGCCATCGAGGCAGCAACCGGTGTGGACCTCATCATCGATGACACCCCGGATGCGGTCACCGTGAGCGCGTTCGACCCGGTCCGCCGCGAGATCGCGCGCCAGACGCTTTCGATGCTCGTCCAGGACGGCCGCATCCACCCCACCCGGATCGAAGAGGCGGTCAACAAGGCCCGCCGCGACGTGGAAGCCACCATGCAGGAGGCAGCCGAAGCTGCCGCTGTCGAGGCCGGCGTGCTCAACCTCCACCCCGAAGTCCTCAAGGTTTTCGGACGGTTGCGCTACCGCACCAGCTACGGCCAGAACGTCATGCGCCACAGCATCGAGACCGGCCACATCGCGGCGATGATCGCCCGCGAGATCGGCGCGGACGTTGAGGTTGCGCGCGCCGGCGGCTTCCTCCACGACCTGGGCAAGGCCGTCGACCACGAAGTCGAAGGCACCCACGCCATCATTGGCGCGGACATCGCCCGCCGTTTCAAGGTGCGCGAAGCGATCGCGCACTGCATCGAGGCACACCACGAAGAGGTCGAGCCCCGCAGCGTCGAAGCGGTCATCGTGATGATGGCCGATGCCATCTCCGGCGGGCGTCCCGGTGCACGGCGCGAATCGCTTGAGGCCTACATCAAGCGCCTCGAAACGCTGGAGAGCATCGCCAAGAGCTACAAGGGCGTCGAAGCCGCATTCGCTATCCAGGCCGGCCGCGAGATCCGCGTCATCGTCAAACCCGAGATCATCGACGACCTCGAAGCGATGCGCATCGCCCGCGACGTGAGCCAGAAGATCGAAGAGACGATGGAATACCCCGGCCAGATCAAGGTAACCGTCGTCCGCGAAACCCGCGCCACCGAATACGCGCGCTAACAGATGCGACTGCTCTTCCTTGGCGACATCGTGGGGAACGCCGGACGCGAAGCCGTGGTCAGCATGGTCCCGGACCTGCGCTACGAACTTGGCCTTGATTATGTCGTGGCAAACGGCGAGAACTGCTCCGGCGGCAAGGGACTGACGCCCAAACACGCCGACGAACTCCTCGACTGCGGCATCGACGTGATCACGGGCGGCAACCACACCTTCCAGCACCGTGACCTCTACCCCTACCTGGAGAGCACGCCGGCGGTCCTCCGGCCCCACAACTACCCGGCCGGGGCCCCGGGCACGGGCATCGCCGAAGTCGGCAACCTGGTCGTGCTGAACCTTATCGGGCGCGTCTTCATGCCCGCCGACTACGAGGACCCCTTCCGCGCTGCCGACGACGCACTCAAGAACATCCCGTCGAACCGCTTCGTCCTGGTGGACGTCCATGCCGAAGCGACAAGTGAGAAGCAGGCCATGGGCTGGCACCTCGACGGCCGCGTCACGGCCGTCGTTGGCACGCACACCCACGTGCCAACGGCCGACAGTCGCGTGCTGCCCGGCGGCACTGCCTTCTGCAGCGACGCCGGGATGTGCGGGGCCCGCGACTCCATCATCGGCGACGAGGTGCAGGCAGTCCTCCGCCGCTTCCTGACGCAGATGCCGACCCGGCTGGCTCCCGCCACGGGCCCGGCAATCCTCAACGGGCTCCTCATCGAAGCCGACGACACCAAGAAGCGCGCAACCAGCATCGTCCGTTGCGACCGGATGGGCCCCCAATGACGAAAGGC
This sequence comes from Chloroflexota bacterium, assembly GCA_963169135.1. Taxonomy (GTDB): domain Bacteria; phylum Chloroflexota; class Dehalococcoidia; order Tepidiformales; family Tepidiformaceae; genus Amarobacter. Next base: position 25,348 of record CAUJEQ010000280.1, on the reverse strand, counting down.
GACTTTCACCTCCACAGTACCGCCTCGGATGGGGTCTACTCGCCCACCTGGGTGATGGAAACTGCAGCCGCCAGGGGCGTGCGCGCCCTCTCGCTGACAGACCATGACACAACCGATGGCCTTGCCGAGGCCCGCCGCGCCGCCGACCGCCTCGGCCTCCAGCTCATCCCGGGCATCGAGCTCAGCACCGACCTCGCCAAAGCCGACGTGCATCTGCTCGGTTACGGGTTCGATGTCCAGGCAAAGCGCCTCCAGGACTTCCTCCGCTGGCAACGCGAAGGGCGCCTCGACCGCGTCCACACCATCGTCCGAATCCTTCGCGAGAACGGCATGCCGATCGAGGTCGAACGCGTGCTCGAAATTGCCGGCGAAGCGACCGTCGGGCGGCCGCACGTCGCTCGGGCACTGGTCGAACAGGGCCATGTGAAAAGCGTTCAGGAGGCCTTCGACCTCTGGCTCGGCAACGGCAAACCGGCCGACGTGAACCGCGAGAAGCTCGTACCCATCGACGCCATCCAGATGATCCACGACCACGGAGGCGTGGTGTTCGTCGCCCACGCCGTCTTCATCGGCGAGGACTACCCGGAAGCCGTCGAACAACTCGCTCGCTGGGGCCTCGACGGCATCGAGACCTATTACAAGCACTACGACGCGGAGACGATCCGCACCCACGAGCAGATCGCGGCCCGGCTAGGCCTCGCGAAGTCCGGGGGTAGCGACTACCACGGCCTGGGCAACCCCGACGACCGCGAGATCGGCGACATCCCCTTCCCGGACGAGCAGGTCGACGCCTTCCTCGCCTATCTTGATCGCCAGGGCGTGGACACCGGAAAGCAGGTGCATTGATGCTGGAAACCGACGAGATCGAGCAGATCATCCCTCACCGTTACCCCTTTCTCCTGGTCGACCGCATCATCGAGATCGAGGAAGGCCAGCGGGCCGTTGGGATCAAGAACGTGACCGCAAACGAATGGTTCTTCGAAGGCCATTTCCCCGGGAAGAAGGTCATGCCCGGCGTACTCATCGTCGAAGCGTTGGCCCAGGTGGCGGCGGTCACACTGCTCAAGGGCGTCGAGATGGCCGGCAAGTCGCCCCTGTTCGGCGGCATCGAGAACATGCGCTTCCGCAAGCCGGTCCTTCCCGGGGACCAGCTCCGGCTCGAATTCACTCTCGAAAAGATGCGTGGACCCATCGGCAAGGGGCACGTCAAGGCCACGGTCGATGGCAAGCTCGCTGCCGAAGGCACGATCTCCTTCGCACTGGTCGACCTCACTACGGAAGCGGGCTCCTGACCGACCGCCGGCTGCCCTGCCCCTTTACTCGACGGCGGGTAGGATCGTAAAGAACCATATGAGCGCTCCCAACTCCTCCACCGACTATTACGAAGTCCTCCAGGTCTCGCCGGCCGCGAGCCCCGAAGTGATCGAAGCGGCCTACCAGGGACTCATGCGGAAGTACGGCGCCGACGGCGACCCCGCCGTGCGCGAGCTTCGACAGCATGTCGAAGCCGCCTTCGCGGTACTCTCGAACGAAGAACGCCGGGCGGCCTACGATGCAGCGCGCAACGGGGCTCCAGCGCACCCCGAGCCACCCGCCGAACCTGAACCCTACACGTTCCGCCCCGCCACGGTCGTCGAGTGCCCTCGCGATCCCGGGGTGCAAACCGCCCTCCGCTGCAGCCGCTGCGAAAACCCGATCTGCCCGAAGTGCCTCATCCAGAGCCCGGTTGGCGCTCGCTGCCGCGACTGCGCCCGGATCGTGAAATCGCCCATCTACACGCTGAGCAACGAAGGCATCGCGCGCGCTGCGGTCGCATCCCTCGTGGGCGGCGTGGTGATGGGACTCATCTGGGGCCTCGTCCTCCTGCCATTCACCTTCGGCTTCTTCTCTATTTTCCTCGGAGCCGGGTTGGGCTACGCGTTCACGCGTGCACTCGAAGTCGCGACCGGCCGCAAACGCGGACCGATCGTGGTTTCGTTCGCCATCGCGGGGATCTGCGTCGCCTGGGGAATGACGTTGCTGTTCATCCCGATGCGGCTCGCGCTCTACGGCCTCGTCGCGGCCGGGATCGCGGCGTACATGGCCTACCAGAACCTGCGGTAGGCGAATCCGGCGCGGATGCAAAACGGGCCAAGCGGACTACCAGGGATAGTGCTGGACGTAGAAGCTCATGCCGACGATGAACCCGACGACGCCGATGCCAAGGACCAGGATGCTGAGCAGGTCCTTCTTCACATGGCCGTAGTCGCGCGTCACATGGTGTTCGCGGTGATGTGCCGGCGCTCTGCGCAGCTCTCGCGAACGCTCGGCTTGCTGATCCGAATCCATGCCGGTGACCGGGCGAGGGAGGGCGGCTGCCGGCGCGGTGAGGCGGCGGCGGGGGCGGCGAGGCTGGCGTGCAGTCATCCATCGCATGGTAGCGATGGGGCTTCGAACGGTACAGCAGCTCGCGCCCGCTAGACTTCCTTGACGGCGATGTCGATCGTAAACTCGCCGAAGCTGACGAGAAGGGGCACCACCAACCGCGTCAGGTTGAGCGTGGCGATCGAACTCCCCTTGCCGAGCAGAAGCACGGGAGGCGACATATCGCTCGGAAACCCGTTCTTCTCGAGCCCGATGCCCGCCTGGCCGGTGATCATGTTCGCGAGCTCCCCGATGGCGCTTTGTCCAAGCGCATCGAGTTCCGCTACGGGCTCACCGATCATCTTCGAGGCGAACCCCAGCGCCGTCTCCATCGACATCGAGTAGATAACCAGCCCTGCCACGCCGCCGGTGATCGCGATGAGCGCACTGACCTCGTTGCTGGTCTGCGGCGATCGCACGCGGTGCAGCTGGCCCCGGTTCACGGGCTCGTGGCACTCCTGCTGGATGACCCGGGCAGCCGCCTCGACGAACGGCCCGATGAGTTCGACACGGGCTCGTTCCGGCGCTTCTGCAGCAGCCCTCGCAGCCTCAGCAACCGTGATTTTCGCCAGCATGTGATCCTCCAGGGGCAGCCGACCGCTGTCGACCGGGTATTGGGAAAGCGTCGCGGCCGGTCAGCTCACCTGAAGGGTCCGCCCAAGGTCCGTGGCGTATGCGCCGAAGTCGTCGATGTCGCGCGAGGTAATGGTCACCGTACCGGGCATCTGGCCCTGCTCCTGGAGCCGCAGCGCGATCTCCCAGCGGGCCCAGGTTTTCAGCAGTGCCGTCTTCTCAATGGCCGGAAACCGCGCCCGGGCCATCTGTTGGGCGATCTTCCGGTGGGCATCCTGGGAGATCATCACCGTCACGTTGGACATGCCTGCCCGCCCGCCGTCGACTTTGAAAACCAGGCGATGGAATCCTGAGCCCCCGCTCATGATCTCGGACGACATCAGCACAGCTCGGACTGGAATCGTGTTACTCATCGGCGTCGTGATCCCCGAATGTCCTCACCAATCCATCATCGTCAACCAGTCCCGAAACCTGTAGCGCAAGTTTTCGGCCCTGCGTCCCCGCGAATCCGGCGAACCGCTCACAGTTCCCGACGAGCACCCGCAATGGATCAGCAACGAGGTGGTCGAGCACGATGACATCGCCCGGCGCCAGGTCGGCGAGATCCGCCGCATCCACGCGGGCGTCTCCGAGCATCGTGCGCACCAGGACGGAGAGCGGCATCAGCTGCCCCTCCTTCACCCGCGCCTCGTCCTTCACCGAACGTGACGGACGGTTGTCGAACAGGCTCTGGCCGGTCAGCTTGGGGAGGATCTGTTCCAGGATGGTCAGCGGAAAGCACAGCGAAATCCCGCCCGTCTGGTCGGCCAGGCGGATTTCGTACCAGGCGGTGATCACGAACTCCGATGGCTGGATGGCGTGCATCACCTGCGGCCCGAGCGCGAGCTCCGAGACATCCGGCGTCAGCTCGACCACCCGCATCCATGGCTCGACCAGCGACCGCGCGATATCCATGCCGATGTGCCGGATGAGGGAAGTCTCGATGTCCGTAAGATCGCGGTTCATCACCCGGGCCGCGCGCTTGCCCTTTCCGCCGAGCAGCCTGTCGATGATCCCGAAGGCCACGTCGAGCCCGAAGGCCGTCACCGCGTAGCCCTGCAAGGGCGACATGTCGATGACGATCACCACCGAGGACGGGCCGATCTGGTTGACGTACTCCTCATAGATGCCGCGCTCCAGCGCGCTCAGGCGCGCTTCGACCGGTGCCCGCAGACGTCCCGAGAAGTTCGCGGCAATCGCCCCGGCCACCCCCTGCTGGATGATCTGCAACCCGCGAATCTGCTCCTTTGAGAGCTTCTCCGGGTGACGGAAGTCGTAGAGTTTCACGCGCTTCCCTGCATCCTTGCGGGCAGGCGGAGGCATTGCCACCACCGCGTCGGACTCAAGCTGGTCGACATCGGCGGTGAGCAGGGCATCGATTTCGCGTTGACTGAGGACGGCGTTTTCGGATGCCACAGCGACTCCTCTCCGGCGCACAGTCTCCCTGCAATGACTATCGGCCGGGTATACGAGGAATCCCTAGTGGTCTCCGGGTGTCACCCTCGTAGCAAAAGACTCGCATCAGGGATATCCCGGGCAGCTTCGGGGGTGCCGCCGAATGCCGCTCGCGCACCCTTCGCTCGTAGCTTTAGGAACCAACCGGCGCCACCTGCCGGAACTCCAGGAGGTATGCCAGTGGCCACCAAGGCGGAACCCACCACAGAGCTCGCAGGCCAGCCTGCGACCGAAGAGCACGTCGTTATCTTCCGGCTCGCCGACGAGTACTACGCCCTCGATATCCAGACGGTCCAGGAGATCGTCCGCATGCAGACGATCACATCGATCCCTGGCTCCGACCTCTGGGTCGAGGGCATCACCAACCTTCGGGGCCGCGTCGTGCCTGTTATCGACCTCCGCAAGCGTTGCGGCGTCGATGCCGGCGAATACTCCACCGAAACCCGGATCGTCGTCGTGAGCAGCGCGAACGGCATGGTCGGCCTGATCGTCGACGCCGTCTCCGAAGTGATGCGCATCCCCGGCGAACAGGTCGAACCCCCGAGTTCAATCGTCTCCGTTCCGGAGAACACCTACCTGCGGGGCATCGCCAAACTCGATGAACGGCTGGTCTCCCTCATGGACCTCGAAGGCGTCCTCCCCGCGGCCCTCGAGGACGACCTGGCCTACGCTGCTTCCCGCGCAGCCTGACACAGCCCCGGACTCCAACTTCACCCCACGCACCACGAGGAGTGCCGCCGCATGGCAAGCACTAAGGGCCAACGCCTGCAGTTCGATCTCGACGACGACGACCTGAAACTCTTCTGTGAAGAAGCGGATGAGCAAATCGAGTTGCTCGACACCTCGCTGGTGCAGCTCGAAGGCGAGCCCGATCCGGACCTGGTCCAGCAGATTTTCCGCGCCGCCCACACCCTGAAGGGTTCCAGCGCCACCATCGGCCACAAGAAGATGGCCAGCCTCACCCACGCCATGGAGACAGTCCTTGACGCTGTCCGCCAGGGCCGCCGCCGCCCGACGTCCGATGTCGTCGATGCGCTGCTTGCCGGCCTCGATGCCCTGCGCGTGCTCGCCGACGAGGTGGTCACGTGCATCGATTCGGGCATTGAGACGGCTCGCCTGGAGGCCGACCTCCATGCCGTCCTCGAGTCGCACGACGAAATAGAAGAAGCGGCGCCCGCCGAGGCTTCCGGCGTCGCCTACCGGCTCGACCCCGAGCAGGTCGAAGCCGCACTCGCCGGGATGGCCAATGGCACCTCCCTCTACTTCCTGGAGATTGCGATTGCGGCGGAATGCCAACTGCCGTCGATCCGTAGCTTCCAGGCGCTACAGGAGATCGATGCCCTCGGCCAGGTGCTCGCCACGTGGCCTGAACGCGACCAGGTGGAAGCGGGCGCCGGCGAGTTCTCCCTCGCCTGTTTCCTGCTCTCGAGCCAATCCGAGGAGCAGCTCCAGGCAGCAATCCAGGCGGTCACCGACGTCCAGGATGTCCACACGCGGTCGGTCGCCCAGGAGGATGTGGACCAACCGCTGGCCCCGGCCAGTCAGCCTGTGGCTGCCAGCGCCGGCGCACCTGGCCGGCCGCAGCTCATGCTGGTCGAAGATGGTGCGCCAGCCGACGCCGCCCGGGGCCCCTCGCGCAAGGCAACCCAGTCCGTGCGTATCGATGTTGAACGCCTCGACGGGCTCATGAACCTGGTTGGCGAGCTGGTCATCGACCGCACGCGCCTCCAACAGATCCGCGAGCAGCTCAGCGCGGTGCTGAAAGACGCGAACCTCACCGAGCTCACTGAGAACTTCGAGGAGACCACCTCGCACCTGGCCCGCGTCACCGACGAACTGCAGGAGCAGATCATGCGCAGCCGCATGCTCCCGGTACGGTCCGTCCTCACCCGTCTGCCCCGGCTGGTGCGCGATGTCGCCGCCAAATGCGGTAAGAAGGTCGAACTCGTGACCGCCGGCGAAGAGACCGAGCTCGACCGGTCCGTGATCGAGGAAATCTCCGACCCGCTGGTCCACATCCTCCGCAACGCCGTTGACCACGGCATCGAGACTCCCGAGGAGCGGCGCGCGGCCGGCAAGCCCGAGACGGGCCTGGTGACGGTCACCGCCTGGAACCAGGAAACCTATATCTACCTCTCGGTGAAGGACGACGGGAAGGGTATCGACACCGCGACGCTGCGCCGGAAAGTCGCCGAGAAAGGGCTCATGTCTCGCGAAGCCGCCGAGTCGGCCAGCGAAGAACAGGCCATCCAGTGGATCTTCCTCCCCGGCCTGTCAACCGCGAAGCAGATTTCCGATGTTTCGGGACGCGGAGTCGGGATGGACATCGTCCGGACGAACATCGAACGCCTCAATGGGCAGATCACCCTCCACAGCACCCCCGGCAGGGGCTCCGAGGTCATCATCCAGCTGCCGCTCACGCTCGCGACGACAAAGGCGCTCATGGTCGTCGCCAATGCAACCGTCTACGCGATTCCGCTGGTCTCCGTCACTGAAGCGCTCGCCGACCACGAAGCCGACATCCACACGATCAACGGCAGGAAGACGCTCCGGCTCCGCCAGCGCCTGCTGCCGATGATCGACCTCGCGCGCGCGCTGGGCGACGGCCGCCCGCGCCAGATGGAAGCGGGGCGGTTTGTGGTCGCCGCGCGCCACGGCGAACGCCAGGTCGCCTTCATGGTGGACCGCCTGCTGGGTGAGCAGGACGTTGTCGTCAAGTCGCTCGGCGACCTGGTCGGCAACCGCAAGGGACTCACGGGCGCAACCATCCTCGGGGATGGCACGCTCGGTCTGATCGTCGATACCGCCAGCCTCGTCAGCGAACAGGCTGCGCTCGCAACACCGGCCTGAGCGGGCCCGGACCAGGGGGAGGACTCATGGCACAAGAAGCGCTTGTCCAAATGCTCACATCAGTCTCGCGCGACGGCGCAGTCCGGGCGGGTCGCGGTCTCAGCGGGCTCATGGGCCAGGAGATCTCGATACACGTCCCCAACGTCCGGATCGGCACGAAGGCTGACGCCTGTGACGCGGTCGGCGGCGAGGAGAGCCTTGTGCTCGGGGCCTACCTCTCGATTTCGGGCGACATCACCGGGCATGTCATGCTCCTCTTTCCTGTGGCCCGGGCGCTTCAATGCGTCGATCTGATGTGCGGTCAGCCGTCGGGCACGACGGTCGAGCCCGGCGAACTGGCCGAGTCCGCAATCGGAGAACTCGGCAACATCGTCGGTTCGGCGTTTGTGAACGCTTTGGCCGACGACCTGAACCTCATCCTCCATCCCAGCCCGCCCACGATCATCCACGACATGGCCATTGCTCTTGTGCAATCGGTCTACGCCGAGGTCCTCTCGCAGGGCGGAGATGTCGTCATGATGGATGCGGTCTTCGAGGACGAAAAGGGCCGCACTGCCGGTCTCCTCATCGTGGCCCCGGATCCGGGGTCCATCGAGCGGCTCATAAAGGTGGCCGCATGACTGCCCCACCTTCCGAAGCCCGCCGCATTTCGGTGGGGATCGGGCAACTCGCAATCAGCAGGGACCCGAAGGAGGTCCTCGTTGCGTATGGGCTCGGGTCCTGCATCGGCATCAGTTGCTACGACCCGCAGTCGCGCGTTGGCGGCCTCGCCCACGTCTTGCTCCCCAGCGCGGATGGCAAACGTGCCGAGGACCGCGAGCCCGCCAGGTTCGCCGATACCGGCATCGACCTGCTCCTCCGGCGGCTCGCGGAGGCTGGTGCTTCCCCGCGGCGCCTCATCGTCAAGGTCGCCGGTGGCGCCGCAGTACTCGGCCCGGCGAACGCGGAAAAATTCAAGATTGGCGAACGAAATGCCGAAGCCATCAGGGAACGGTTGAAGCATCACGGCATCGCGCCTGCTGCGACCGATGTCGGCGGTGCGAAGGGTCGCACCCTCGAAGTCCACGTCGGCACCGGCAAGACATTCGTGAGAACGGCCGCTTCACCGGCCAACGAACTGTAGGAGTCCTCCTTTGGCAACAATACTCGTGGTCGATGATGCAGCTTTCATGCGGATGCGCATGTCGAAAATCCTCAGCGAAGCGGGCTACCAGGTCGTCCAGGCCGAAAACGGCCTCGAGGCCGTCGAGAAGTACAAGTCGGAAAGACCGGACGCCGTCCTCATGGATATCACAATGCCCGAAATGGACGGCCTCACCGCTCTGAAGGAGATCAAGTCCCACGATCCGGCCGCACGGGTCGCGATGGTCACCGCGCTCGGCCAGCAGCAGATCGTCCTGGAAGCCGTGAAAAGCGGCGCAAAGGACTTCCTCGTGAAGCCCTGCGAAGGCGACCGCGTCCTCGCCGCCGTCAGCAAGCTCTGCGCATAGGAGGGACGCTGTGGCCTTCCCCGCACCTTCCCAGGATCGCCCGATCCGGGTCCTCATTGTCGACGACTCCGCCTTCATGCGGCGCGCCATCGAACGGCTCCTGTCTCAGGACCCCCGCGTCGTTGTCGTCGGCAGCGCCAGCGACGGCATGGAGGGCGTGAAGCGCGCGCTCGAACTCCGCCCCGATGTCATCACCATGGACGTCGAAATGCCGCGCATGGACGGCGTGACGGCCGTGGGCGAGATCATGCAGACCGTTCCGACACCCATCGTCATGGTATCGACCCTGACCAGCGAAGGCACCGCGACCGCCATCCGGGCACTCGAAGCCGGCGCCGTCGAATGCATCGGCAAACCAAGCGGTGTCAGCACCGACCTCGTCAACGTTGGAGAAAAACTGGTTGAGGCGGTCGAACGCGCGAGCGTGTCCCGTGTCCGGCGCCACCGCATCGCACTGCTGCCGCCCCGGCCGGCGGCCCCGGTTGCGGCCCATCCGCCCGCCGTCACCGGTGGCCGGTTGCCCGCACACAACCTCCTGGTTGTCGGATCCTCCACGGGTGGTCCGCCGGCACTCACCGAGGTCATCCCGCATCTTCCGGCCGAACTGATGGCCGCGGTCATCGTCGTCCAGCACATGCCAGCGGGCTTCACCGGCGCCCTCGCGCGACGGCTCGATTCACTCTCCCCGCTGTCCGTCGCCGAAGCGGTGGATGGCGAGCCCATCATCAACGGCCGCGTCTACCTTGCCCCGGGCGACTACCACTTGCGGGTGACGAGGGAAAAGCGCATCCACCTCGATCAGTCGCCGGCTGTCCACGGTGTCCGGCCCAGCGTCGACATCACGCTGTTCTCGGTCACCGAAGTCTTCGGCCGGGCGGCAAGCGTCGCCATCCTGACCGGCATGGGCAAGGACGGCGCCGAAGGGGCGGCTCGCCTGGAGGCAGCCGGCGGCAAGGTGATCACCCAGGACGAAGCCACCAGCGTCGTCTACGGCATGCCGCGTGTGGCCACCGAACGCGCTCAGCACCCCACTCAGGTACCCCTCGACCAGGTTGCGAGCGCACTACTCAAGACCCTTCCCGCAATGAGGCTCTCCCGATGAAGTTCGAAGAACCGGAAGATCCCCGGTGGCTCACCTTCCGCAGGGCGCTCGAACGTGCCATCGGCGTTCCCCTCGGCCAGTACAAGGAGCCGCAGATGAAGCGGCGTCTGGCCAGCATCATGACCCGCCGCGGTCTTGATGGCTGGCTGGCCTTCGAAAAGGCCATTGCCGCCGACCACAAGTTGCTGGGCGACGTGCGAGACACCCTGACCATCAACGTCAGCGAGTTCTTCCGCCAGGCAGACCGCTTCCAGGAACTCCAGGCAAAGTGGCTCCCGAATCTGATCAAGGAGCGCCGGCAGCTCAAGATCTGGAGCGCGGGGTGCTCCATTGGCTGCGAGCCCTACACCCTCGCCATGATCCTGAACGAGCTGGACCCGCGCGGGACCCACAGCATCCTGGCGACGGACGTCGACCTGCCCATCCTCTCCCGCGCCCGGGAAGGGAACGGGTACCTCCCGTCCGAGATCCGCGCCGTCCCGCCCGCCTTGGTGAAGAAGTATCTCACTGCCGAGGGTGAGACCTTCCGCGTGACTGACGAAATCCGCCGCAAGGTGAACTTCCGCCGCCACGACCTTCTCAGCGACCCGTACCCCACCGACCTGGACATGATCCTCTGCCGCAACGTGGTCATCTACTTCACCGATGAGGCGAAACAGCACATCTACAAGGGCTTCGCGAAAGCCCTGCGCCCGAGCGGGCTCCTCTTCATCGGTGGAAGCGAGATGATCATGCGGTCCGGCGAGATCGGGTTCCGCACGGCCGGCACCAGCATGTACCAGAAAGCGGCCTAGCCGGTCTCGGTGGGAGCCGGCGAAAACCACCGCCGGGCAGCCAGCCAGAGAACGCCTGCGCACGCCATCCCCACCGCGAGGTCGGCAAGGTAATGCTCGCCCAGGTACATCAGCGCGGCGCCCATGACGAGGGAGTACACCAGCAGCCATGGCGCCAGACGCGGCGCATGGTCCCGTGCCCACAGGTACATCGCGAACGTTACGCCCTGGTGCAGCGACGGCATCGCCGCGACCGAGTTCGGCTCGCCCAGCGACGCATAGAACGATTGGTACGTGTCCGGGTCCACACTTCCGCCAACAAAGTCCATCACACGGAAGGCGCCGGGCAGGGCGCCCGTTTGACCGGCCAGCCACGGCGGCGCCGTCGGCAACAGGAAGAACAGCAATAGGGCCAGGTACATTGTCCCCGCTATCATTGCGACGTACTTCGGGAAGAGCGTCCGCCGGTAGAGGAACACGAGCACCGCGCCAAGGTGTGGTGCGATGAAGAACGACCAGTGCACCGCGACCGAGAGATAGTCGTGCAGGCCCAGCGAGACCGGATCGAAGAACCGCTGCTGGAGCCAGACGATTGGGTCCGTCCCCAGGAACACCGACTGGTCGATAGAGATGACGTACTGCGTGCGCACCGGGATCCCGGTCTCGTCGGCGTAGGCCCGCAGGAGCGTGTAGACGAATATGCCTGCCACGTAAGCGAACCACCACACCCGCTCGCGGCGGAACCGTATCTCCGGCGCCCACACCACCAGCGTGACGCCGACCAGCGCGAACCCGAACCAGGTGTGGTCCTGCCAGACTTTCGTGGCGACGGTCCCCGCCATGAGCAGGAGCGCGATGATCTGGATCCCGAGCAGGAGCCGCTCGGGCCGCGCTGCGGTGGCAGTCACTCCCGGTTCGCGGGCCATGCTGCGCTCCGGGACCGGGGGTTCGGCGATACTCACGCATCTCAGCGTATCGCCCGCCCCGCACTGACGGAAGCGATGAAGTGTGGCACGCTGTGAGCCAGGAAGGATTCGGGTCAACGATAGGAAGCATGCGCCGATTTCTCCTTGGCCTGGCCATCACGCTCGCCTGCGTTGCCCTGCTCCTCAGGCTTATCCCCTGGACCAGCACCCGCGCCGCCCTCGAAGCGGCCAACCCGGGGTTCATCGCGCTGGCGGTCTCCTGCCTCGTGATCTCACTCATCGCCAAGACTGTCCGCTGGCGCCTGCTCCTCCCCGAGAGCTCCCAGGTTTCCATCCGCGGCCTCTACCGCATCCTCCACATCAGCTTCTTGCTCAACAACGTGCTCCCGGCCCGGCTTGGTGATGTCGCACGGGTGACCATGACCACGCGCCAGCCCGGCGTCCGCTTCGGCCACGTCGTCTCCTCGATGCTGACCGAACGTGTGACCGACACCGTGACGCTGCTCGCCGGGTTTGTGCTCGTCAGCCCCTTCCTCCCGGTGCCGGGGCGTTACGAAGGCTGGCTACACACGGCATGGGGGGTACTGGTCGTCCTCCTCGTGCTGATGGTCCTGCTCGCCGTGTTCCACTCCCGCGTCGAGCGGTTGGCCGGCAACCACCACCTCTCCCGCCTCCTCCCCGCGAACCAGCGCATGCGCGACGAGGCTCGCTCGTTCTCCGAGGGCCTCCGTCAGCTTTTCCGGCGCGACCATGTGGTCGGTATCTGGGGCTGGTCTTGGACCGCCTGGCTCACCGCCTTCGCCATCAACTACCTGCTCATGCAGGCCCTCAACATCGATGCGCCGGTGCCGGTGGCCGTCCTGCTGACGTGCACCACAAACCTGGCAATGCTCATCCCTTCGTCGCCCGGCTACATTGGCGTGTTCCACCTGGCCGCGACGGCTTCGCTGCTGCCGTTTGGCGTCGGCGAGAGCCGCGCCCTGAGCTTCGCCATCCTCGCCCACCTGGTGAACGTCGTGCCCGTCAGCCTCATCGGTGCGGCGCTGCTGCTCGCGAGCCGCGACGGCCTCTCGTTTGGCCTCCGCGGCGTCCGCGCGGCGCAGGTAGTGGATACGGGCGAAGGTTAGTTACCCGCTACCGGCCCGCCCCGATGACCGCGGTGACGTCGACCTCGATGTTGATCCGGGGAGTCGCGAGTGCCCTCACCACCACGAAGGTCACCGCCGGGAACGGCGGCTTGAGGAATTCCGCCCGGACATTGGCCGTCTTGCGCCAGCCGTCCTCATCGGTGCAATAGATGGTCACCTTCACAACGTCGTCCGTCGTCGCGCCACTGGCCGCCAGCAGCTTGCGCACGTTCAGGAACGCATCCAGGCATTGCTCTTCGAGCGTGCCTCCGCCCATGCTCACCTGCCCCGAGCAGTACACCGTCTCGCCAACGCGGACGGCGTGCGAAAAGCCGAGCGCCGGCGCGTTGAACAACCCCGGCGGATTGATGACCTGCTTGCCTTCTGACACGGACCGGCCTCCCGGCGCTAGATTTTGCCCCAGAGTTCCTCGGCCTCCCGGCGGAGCTCCGCGCGGAAGTCCGGGTGAGCGATCGAGATGAGTTCCGCCGCACGCTGGCGGTGATTCTTGTCGAGCAGCCGGGCGATACCAAACTCGGTGATGATCGTGTCCGCCAGGTAGCGTGGAATCGTGACCAGCGTCCCGGCGTCGTGTTTGGCGGCCACCTTCGAGATGCTGCCCTCCATCGCCGTCGAGCGCATCACCGTGATCGCCCGGCCATCGCGGCAGAGCGCAGCCGAGATGTGCGTGTCGGGCTGTCCGCCGGTGCCGTTCACCATGTGTCCGCCGAAACGGTCCTCACTCGCGATCTGGCCAAGCAGGTCCACCGCGATCGCGCTGTTGATCGACGTCATCTGGTAGTTCTGCGACATGACCGCGGGGTTCAGGATGCTCTCCGGCATGTGCAGCTCAAAGGCCGGGTTGTTGGCGATGATCTGGTAGTCCTCGCCGTCGCATCCCGTCCAGGCGACCGCCACCGATTTGCCGGGGAAGAGCGTCTTGCGAGAACCGTCGATGATGCCCTTCTTCCAGAGCTTCGCCAGGCCGGGCGACCCCAGCTCGGTGTGCACTCCGAGATGCTTTGCGTCGTCGAACGCGCCCGCGAGAAACATGAGCGAACTCGGCTGTCCGACACCCACCTGGATCGTGTCGCCGTCACGCACGATCTGGCGGAGGTTGTCGGCGATGCCCTGGGCCGCCGGGTCGATCTCGACCGCGCCGAGTGCATTGGCCAGCATCGCCGGCGGGAACGCGTGAAACATCGACTCGACCAGCGCGAGTTGTTCCGAGCTCGCCTTCTTCAGGATCTCGAGCAGCGCCGGCCGATCTGCCTCGTTCGCAAGGGTGTTGATGCGCTCCTCGATGCCCGCGATGTCCACCGGCTTGATCGCGCCCTCGATGAATGTGTCGATCTCGCTGACGTGCATCCACACGTCCCCGAAAACCGGCGACATGTTTGGGTCGACGATGGCGATGGTCTTTTTGCAGCGCTTCGCATAGGACTTGCGCTGCCACATGTGCGGGCCGAAGTGGATGTAGCCCTGCTCGTTCGGAGCGCTGCACGGCGTCAGGAACACGTCGGGCATCCGCGCCTCTTCGCGCCCGGCATCGAACGCCTTCATCCCGAGCATGAACGTGTTCGGCAGGTAGGTGGCCACCTTCGAATCGTGCGCGGGCCTCATGGCGTCGCCGATGAAGATCTCGATCTCCTTCTCGCCTTTGATCAGGTCTGCGTTGAACAACTCGGGGTTCCCCGGGGCGAGCGTGCGGAAGTCCACACGCCCGAGCTTCTTCGCCCGTTCGACGAACGCAGTGACCAGTGGCGCGGGACAGAGGATGGTGATCGAGACCAGGTCCCCTTCTTTGACTGCTTCAACGGCCTGTTCGGGAGTCTTCAGGCGCGACTGGTAGTCGTCGCGCCAGTTTTCGTAGCGAGCGCTCAATGGGCCACCTCGGTGTAGTGCTGTGCCGCGGATTCTACCGGGCGGGGACCGAACCTGCCCGTCGTGCAGCGGGTGGCGTTCCTCTGCTAGAGTTCCGGCCACAGTTTCGGGCCGGTCAATCGGCCCGCACGGAGGTGGGTGTGCAGGCACTGGACGACCTGACCATCCTTGATCTGAGCCAGCACATCGCAGGGCCCTACGCGACCCGGCTGCTGGCCGATTTCGGGGCCAACGTCATCAAAGTCGAACCGCCCGGCGGCGATATTGCCCGGCGCCTGGGTCCCTTCCAGGGCGGTGAGCCCCACCCGGAGAAGAGCGGGACGTTCTTCTATCTCAACTGCAACAAGCACTCCGTCGTGCTCGACCTGAAGACAGCGGCCGGCCGCGATGCGCTGCGGGCGCTCGCCGCAAAGGCTGACCTCGTCGTCGAAAGCTTCGCCCCGGGCACACTCGACAGGCTCGGTATCGGCTACGAGTTCCTCCGTGACATCAACCCGGCACTCCCGCTCGTCTCTATTTCCAACTTCGGCCAGACGGGCCCCTACCGCGATTACAAGCTGAACGACCTGACGCTTTACGCCTTCGGCGGCGAGATGTACTCGATGGGCGAGACCGACCGCGAACCGGTCAAGATGGCCGGCACCGCAGCGCTGTTCGAATCCGGTGCCGCCGCTGTCGTCGCCATGATGGGCGCAATCTTTGCCTCCAAGCGCCAGGGCAACGGCCAGCAAGTCGACATCTCCCTCGCCGAGACGCACTTCGGCGGCGTCGACCGGCGCCACGCGACCGCCATCGCCTTCCAGTTCAGTGGCCGCAAGACACTCCGGCTGGCGAGCCACGGGGGCGGCATGCCCGGCGGTATCTATCCCTGTGCCGACGGCTACGTCGACTTCACCAACGCCGGGCTCTACCCCGACCGCGTTGCCGACATGCTGAACTACCCCGAGTGGATGGACGACCCCCGCTTCAGCGACCCCGGCCAGCGGCTGAACCCGGCTGTGATCGAGGAGTGGAACGCCAACTTCATCGGCTGGTGCATCGAACGGACCAAGCGCGAGGTCTGGGATGAAGCCCGCCGCGCGAAGGTCCTCTGCGGCCCCATGTTCACCATGGAGGACCTCTTCACCGACCCCCACTTCCGGGAGCGCGGGTTCTGGGCGAAGGCCACCCACCCGGCACTCGGCGAAGTCACCCTCCCCGGGCGGCCGCTCATCATGGAGAAGGGAGGCTGGCAGCTCCGCCGGGCCGCGCCGTTGCTGGGCGAACACACCGCCGAAGTGCTCTCCGGGGCCGGCCTCGATGCCGCCGCCATCACCGCCGCATCCGGAGGTTCCGCATGAGCCCCAAACCCCTCGAAGGCATCCGCGTCATCGACCTCTGCGTCGTCTGGGCAGGCCCGTTCGGCACGATGCTCCTTGGCGATCTTGGCGCCGAGATCATCAAACCCGAGAACCCCTTCGTCTTTCAGCCCATGACCCGCGGCGCAATCGCCCGGCCCCCCCAGATCCTCGCCGACACAGCCATCGCCTGGTCGGGCGGCGTGCCTGGCGGGAAAATCGGCGATCGCCCCTGGGATTACAGCCCCACCTTTGTCAGCCTCTACCGCAATAAGAAGAGCTTCACGGTCGACCTCCGCCGCCCCGAAGGCCTCGATGTCCTGAAGCGTCTCGTCGCCGTGTCCGACATCGTCTACGAGAACAACGCCACCGGGACAATGGAAAAACTCGGCATCACCTACGAGTGGCTCAAGGAAGCCAACCCAAAGATCATCTTCATCCGCGTCCCGGCCTATGGCAGCACCGGACCGTACTTCGAAGCGCGCGCCCTCGGCGTGCACCTCGAAGCAGTCATGGGCCATAGCCTCCTCCGCGGCTACAGCGACGCCGACCCCTCCTCGAACACCGCAATCTATTCAGGCGACTACCTGGCGGGCGCCCAGGGCGCGTTCGCCGCGATGACGGCCATCTGGCATCGCGACCGCACGGGTGAGGGCCAGCTCATCGAGATCGGCCAGGCCGAGAATGCCGCCGCCATGTTCACCCAGGCCATCATGGATTACAGCCTGAACGGCAACGTCCAGGGCGCCATCACCAACCGCGATGTCCATGCACGGGCGCTCCAGGGAGTCTACCCCGCACTGTCGCCGGGCACGTCCGCGACGATGGATGACCGCTGGATCGCCATCTCTATCGAAGGCGACGACGAATGGAACGCCTTCGCCGCCGCGATCGGCAATCCCGCGTGGACGGCAGACCCCCGATTCGCCACGAACGAAGGCCGGCTTGCCGCCCACGATGAGATCGATGCCCACATCGCCGCCTACACGGCAACCCGCGACGACTACGAACTGATGCACCGGCTCCAGGCTGCCGGGATCGCCGCGACCCCGGTCCTCGAGGCGTCGCGCATGTTTGGGGATCCACATCTCCGGGCGCGCAACTTCTTCCGCACCCAGACGCAGCGCTCGTCGGGCACCTACGAGTACGTGGGACCGCTCTGGCAGCTCCCGGAGACGCCCGTCGAGTTCTACCAGCCACCCGTTATGTTCGGCGAGCACAACGAGTACGTGTACCGCGAGGTGCTAAAAGTCTCGGACGCCGAGTACCAGTCGCTCCTCGCCGGCGGACACATCGCGGACGCCTACGACCCGAGCGTGCCGTGACCGCCCGCCCGCGGATGTACCACGAACTGGCGGACTGGTTCCACCTCATCACAGCCCCCGCCGACTACGCTGAGGAGGCGGCCTATTACCTGCAGGTGATGCAAAACGTCATCGGCCACCTGCCGGCCAGCCTCCTCGAACTCGGCTCGGGCGGCGGCAACAACGCCTCGCACTACAAGTCGCGCATCCCCGACGTTGTCCTCACCGACCTCTCCGAGGAAATGCTGGCGCTGAGCCGGACGATCAACCCGGGGCTCCCGCACATCCAGGGAGACATGCGCACCGTCCGGGTCGGCCGCCAGTTCGAGGCGGTCTTCGTCCACGACGCCTGCTCCTACCTCACCACCGAACAGGACATCCGTCAGCTCGCGGCCACCGCGTTCGAGCACTGCCTCCCCGGGGGCGTGGCCGTCTTCTGCCCCGACCACACCGCCGAGAACCTGGTCTACGAAACCGGCCACGGCGGGCACGATGGCCAGGGCCGCGCGCTCCGATACCTGGAGTGGACCTACCCCGGCCCACCCGGCACGTACGCGTTCCAGGTTGACTACGTCTACGTCCTCCACGAGGACGGCCGCGAGCCGCGCGTCGAGTACGACCATCACGTCAACGGCGCCCTCCCGCGCGCGATGTGGTTGCACGTGCTCTCCGATGCCGGATTCGAACCCGGGGCGGTCCCGCTCGTCCACAGCGAGGTGCCGGAGGGCCACAGCGAGGTCTTCACCGGCTGGCGCCCGCGCTGAGAGAGACGAAAGAAGTCCGCCCCATTGATGGCGGACTTCTTCCTCCACGCGGTCGTGCGCCCGCCTACTTCGCGCTGTTCCCGTTGCGCTTCAGGGCTGCGGTTCCGAAAGCGGCGCCGGCGAGCGATAGTGCGACCAGCGCAACGCCGGTGAGTGTCAGCATGTGGTCAGCCCCTTCACCGTCGCTCTCCAGGAGAACCGCATCTCCCGAGGCCGGCGGCTTAAGCCCGGGAGGCGGCGTCGGGTTCGGCTTGCGCACGAAGTTGACCCGCACGGTGCCGGCTTCGCGTACTTCCACCTCCACAGCCGGAAGGGAGATTGGATCCGCCGCCTGTGACGTCTGCACTCGAATCAGCTCCGGGTATTCCCCTTCGAGCACCTGCGGCGCGAGCAAGACACCAACAAGGTAGTGTCCCGGCGCAAGACCATCTTTCTTGAAGTTGCAGCGATCGTCCGTGACAATCGCTGCGGCCTTGAACTCTTCTTCTGGAATCGTTCGGGCGGCCTCGGTGGCCGGGACGACAAGAAGGTAGAACGGTCCAATCACGCTCCCCTCACTGCCAGTGACTCGCACGGTCCCGTGGACTGTGCCGGTGCCGTCCCAGGCGAACCCCGGAGCCGAGACGAACAGCACGGCGGTGGCGATTACCAAAGCCGAGGCCGTCCGGGCTAGCTTTCTCTTTCTGAGAATTGTCCGCTCCTTTCGTCCCGTTGCGGCAGAGGCTAGTAAGAACACATTACCGAGTCAACCCATTCGCAATTGATTTCCCGCCTGCAAGCTGGCGCTTGCTCCCGACGAGACGTCACCGGTGGGTGAACCCGCTAGAATGCCCCACCAGAGATCACCACAGACCGCCCGCTCGGCGGCTTTCCCGGAGGAATAACGATGGCTGAAGTCGGACTCCCCGTCGACGAGAAATACGCGCCGCCCGCCCGCGTCTCCCAGGGCGCGCTCATCTCCACCATGGCCGAATACGAAGCCCTCTACCGCCGCAGCATCGACGACCGCGACGCCTTCTGGAGCGAGATGGCCAACAAGCACATCACCTGGATGGCCCCGTTCACCTCCGTCTGCCAGGAAGACCTCCATACCGGCGAGGTCCGCTGGTTCGACGGCGGCAAGCTCAACGTCGCGGTCAACTGCCTCGACCGCCACCTGGCCACGAATGGCGACAAGACCGCCATCATCATGGAAGGCGACGAACCCGGCACCAACCGCAGCCTCACCTACCGTGAACTGCACGCCGAGGTGGGCCGCCTCGCCAACGCGCTCCGCAAGCGCGGTGTGAAGAAGGGTGACCGCGTCGCCATCTATATGGGGATGGTCCCCGAGCTCGCTGCCGCCATGCTCGCCTGCGCCCGCATCGGCGCCATCCACTCGGTCATCTTCGGCGGCTTCAGCCCGCGCTCCATCCGCGACCGCATCGATGACTCGACCTGCAAGGCCATTATCACGCAGGACGAGGGCCGCCGCGGCGGCCGCCTGGTCCCGCTGAAGGCGAACGTCGACGAAGCGCTCAAGGAGCCCGGCCACACCATCGAGTTCACCATCGTGTTCCGCCACACCGGCAACCCCGTGAACATGCGCGCCGGGCGCGATCTCTGGTGGCACGACTCCCTCGCCGGCGAGTCGCCGCAAGCCGAGCCCGAGGTCATGGAAAGCGAAGACCCGCTCTTCATCCTCTATACCTCCGGCTCCACCGGGAAGCCCAAGGGCGTGCTCCACACCCAGGCCGGCTATCTGCTCTACACAGCCCTGAGCCATCGTTATGTCTTTGATCTGCGCGACGCCGACATCTACTGCTGCGCCGCCGATGTCGGCTGGATCACGGGCCACAGCTACATCGTCTATGGCCCACTGGCCAACGCCGCCACCTCGGTCATGTTCGAATCGATCCCCACCTACCCCGACGCGGGCCGTTACTGGGACATGGTCGACCGCCTGGGCATCACCATCCTCTACACCGCCCCTACTGCCATCCGCGCCATCGCCCGCGAAGGCGACGAGTTCCCGAAGAAGTACAGCCGCAAGTCGCTGCGCGTACTCGGCACCGTCGGCGAGCCCATCAACCCCGAGGCCTGGCGCTGGTACTACAACGTCGTCGGCGAAGGACGGTGCGCCATCGTCGACACCTACTGGCAGACCGAAACCGGCGGCCATATGATCACCGGCTTCGCTGGCGCCACCGTGATGAAGCCCGGCTCCGGCTCGCTCCCCTTCTTCGGCGTCCAGCCCTGTGTCGTCGACGAAACCGGGGAGGAGGTCCTGGGCAACAACGTGACCGGCCGGCTCTGCATGAAGGCCTCCTGGCCGGGCATCATGCGCACTGTTTACGGCGACCACGACCGCTTCGTCCAGACCTACCTTGCGATGTACCCGGGCAAATACTTCACGGGCGATGGCTGCCTCCGCGACCAGGACGGCTACTACTGGATCACCGGCCGCGTCGACGATGTCCTCAACGTCGCGGGCCACCGCCTGGGCACCGCCGAGATCGAGGGCGCGCTGGTCGGCCACCCCGCCTGCGCCGAGGCCGCAGTCGTCGGGTTCCCGCACGACGTGAAGGGCACGGCCGTCTACGCCTACGTCCACCTGAACGCCGGCTACACCGGCACACCCGAACTGGCGAAGGAACTCCGCGACGCCGTCCGCAAGGACATCAGCGCCATCGCCACGCCCGACAAGATCCAGTTCGTCGAAGGGCTGCCGAAGACGCGCTCGGGCAAGATCATGCGTCGCATCCTCCGCAAGATCGCCGAAGGGGAACCGGAGAACGTCGGCGACGTCACCACGCTCGCCGACCCGGCGGTCGTCCAGGACATCATCGTCGGGGCGGCGAAAGCGGAGTAGAGATGCGCGGCGCCCGCAGGTCCTTC
This sequence comes from Chloroflexota bacterium, assembly GCA_963169135.1. GTDB lineage: Bacteria > Chloroflexota > Dehalococcoidia > Tepidiformales > Tepidiformaceae > Amarobacter. The sequence goes on along the minus strand of CAUJEQ010000280.1, from coordinate 4,444 downwards.
CGGTAGGCGCTGCCTCAGCATCCGGCCTGAGTGCTGGACATGTTCGGCCGGATCAACGGGAGTCGGGAACGAGAGGGATCCCGCCCTGGGCGGTCGTTCCGTCCGCGGCGAACCCCTGGCTCGTCATGATCTGGATGTATCCGCCTTTCCCCGAGGGGTCCGGGATAAAGCCGCGGCGGGCATCTGGCGGGCAACCGGCCTCGATCCAACTCAGCGAGTCCTGGTACTCGAGTTCGAACGCGGCCTTTGCGTTCGCAAGTTCCGGCGCAGCGACCCTTCCATTGGAATCCACCCGGGCAGCCTCCAACATCGAACGCGCCGCGGCACACTGGCGTTCGGTCAGCCGTTGGAGCCCGTTGGGAGGTTTCGCGCCCGGACTACCATGGGCTTGATCACCGGTGAACCCAAACGCGCCGATTCCAACCAACAAGGCGCAGGCGCCGATGGCTCCAGTCAGCCCCGCCCACCTCACGCGCTTACGCCATCCAATAGTGTTCTCCATCGTGCGCTACACCTCGAAGTAGTAGAAAGAGTACGCGTAGCCAGGAAGGTAACCCGGAACTGACGCATAGTGGTAACCCTGTACCTGGAAGCTACCATAGCCAGTCGTGTAACTGGCGAAGGCAGCATCGTAGTAGCACGCTCCACACCCGCTATAGGTGGAGTTAAGGTTGAAGTATCCCCAGTCATCCAGTTGATTAAGCCAAGAAGTTGTTCCAAGGACACCTGGGAGCGGACAGGAGGTGGTTGACCCATACGCATACTGCCCACCGAAGCTACCGATCGGGCAGATCACGACTGATTGGGCTCTTGCGGAAGCCGCAACACCCCAGCTCGCAGCAAACACGAGTGCACAAGCCGCCAGCAATAACCCTGCGCGGAGCCGGGTTTTCTGCCACCTCGACACGTTGCCGCTTCGCGACCTTCTCGCTGCATCCCAAAGCATCGCGTTCAGGACCCCCTCTTACAAAGCTCGCGGTGACGACCGCCACGGATAGACTATCCCCAGCGGTCGACCACGATCATGGTACCTGGGGTATCGTAATCATGACGCGAGATCAGATGCGGAAACCCCGGCCGCCGCCGCCAGTTCTCGCAGCCACGCCCCACGGTTTTCCCTCCACCACCGCTGCATCTCCCGCACCGAGCCGGCCCCCGTGATGCCCTTGAGATCGCGTATGTGGGACCGCAGGCCGTTCATGCTGAGTCCAAGGGCCGCTGCCGCCTCTGCCTCCGAGTCCCGGCATTCCAGCTCCCGCAGGATTCGCGCCCGAGCCACGGTGATGCGCGTCAACACTCTAGCCGGCGCAGGACTCATCGCCGGCCCCGGCTCGGGCTCCATGGTTTCCCCTGGCATAGCCGCACCTCCACTCTGCCACGAGTCGCTTCTCGTTCGAGACTAGCAAGCGCTGTCAAGGGAAGCCGGCCCAGGTCCGCTCCGCTTGTTCGCACCCCGCGAAATATCCTGCTACAATCCCGCCGCAATACCCACCGCCCGGGACGTTCCCGGGCATCCGTGGCCACGCACTGGGCGTGGCCGCCACTACGTGAAAGGGACTCCCACCATATGGACCTCGGCCTCAGCGAAGAACAAGAACTGCTGAAGAACTCAGCTCGCGAATTCCTTGAAAAGGAATGCCCCGAAGAGCACGTCCGCGCCATGGAAGACGATGAGAAGGGTTACAGCCCCGCCCTCTGGAAGAAGATGGCCGACCTCGGCTGGCAGGGCCTCATGATCCCCGAGGAGCACGGCGGCGCCGGCTTCTCCTTCCTCGACCTCTGCGTCCTCGTCGAAGAGTTCGGCCGCGCCCTCGTCCCGGGCCCCTTCATCCCGAACGCCGTCTGCGCCAGCGAGCTCATCCTCGCCGGTAGCGACGCCCAGAAAGCGAAGTACCTCCCGAAGATCGCCGATGGCTCCGCCATCCACACCTACGCGATCACCGAGCCCAGCGGCCGCTGGGACCGCGAAGGCATCGAGATGAAGGCCGCCGCCAGCGGCTCTGACTTCGTCCTCAACGGCACGAAGCTCTTCGTCCCCGACGCCCACGTGGCTGATTACCTCCACGTCGTCGCCTGGAAGCCTGATGGCCGCCTGAGCACCTTCATCGTCCCGCGCGATCAGTCCGGCATCTCCGTCACCGTCCTGAAGACCATCGCCAGCGACAAGCAGGCCGAGGTCACCTTCAAGGACGTGAAAGTCGCCGCCGCCGATGTCATCGACATGGACGACAAGACGGCCTCGCGCCTTCGCAACATGGCAACCAACCTCGAATGCGCCTACCTGGTCGGTCTCGCCCAGCGCGACTTCGAAATCTCGGTGAACTACGCCAAGGAGCGCGTCCAGTTCGGTCGCCCCATCGGCTCGTTCCAGGCCATCCAGCACAAGGCTGCCGACATGGTCACCGACGTCGATGGCATGCGGTTCATCATGTACAAGGCCGCCTGGGCAACCAGCGAGGACGAGTCCTCGGCCGATATGGATACCGCAATGGCGAAGGCCTGGTGCAGCGACGCCAGCCGCCGCGTCGTGGCCCACGGCCAGCAGATCCATGGCGGTATCGGCTTCACCAAGGACTACATCATCCAGCTGTTCTTCCGCCGCCAGAAGCGCGCCGAACTCTTCTGGGGCGATGGCGACTTCCACCGCGAGCGCGTCGCCGAGATGCTCGAGATCTAATCGTCTCGGGGCAACCTGCCGAAACACGAAGGGGATGGCCAATGGCCATCCCCTTCCGCTGTCACCGAAGGAGGGCACGAGGCACGATTGGTGCGTGTCCTCCGAAGCCGACAGAATGCGTGAACGGCGGGAAGCACCGAAAAGGAGAGGTCATGAACATTCGCAAGGTAGCCATTTGGGCGGGGATCGCCCCCGTCGCTCTGGGCGCAACGCTGTTTGCTGCGTGCGGTGGCGGCGATGGTGGCGGTGGAGGCAGCGGAAGCGACGAAGATTACGTTGCCGCCATCTGCAAGGCGGGGCTCAACTTCACCAAGGACCTCGAGGATGTCTTCAAGGACCCTTCGGCGCTGGCCGATGAAGACAAGGCCATGGAGAAGCTCGCCGATATCTTCGAGGACTTCGCCAACGACTTCGCCAAGGCGAAGCCGCCGGCTGACCTGAAGGATTGGCACAACGACGCTTCGAAGCAATTGAAGGATGGCGTCGAGCAGATCAAGGACGGAGACCTCGAAAGCGGTATCTTCGCCGGCGATACGCCTTTCCCCGAGCCACCGGCCGAGGCCGGTGAACGGCTGCAAAAGGCTGCTGAGTCGAACGAGGACTGCCAGGAAGCCGACTTCGCCTTCACCGAGTGACGGTGAGGTGACCGAACACCTCCCAGGAGGGGTGGAAGGGCTCGCCCATCCACCCCTCCTGGCACTTCCGGGCACTTGACGTAGTGGCGCTCGGCCGCCGGAGGGGGGAAGCTAGACCATAGTGTCGAACCTCAGGTCCCCACGTACCGCCCGCCGGTCCGCGCTGGCTTTGCTCGCGGGCACCCTGGCATTCGGCGCGCTTGCCGTCCTGGCCGCCACAGGGGAGCCGCCCCGGGCGAATCCCGGCCCCGGGCAGGCAACCGGCGAGTACGTCGTCGTCCGGCATGTGCTCCTCGCCGGCCAACCCATCAGCCGGCCCGAGTTCGAAGCCCCCGGCGCCGTCTCGGCCCAGTACACGGTCAACAAGCACCGCTGGGCATCCGCTTCGATGCCAATCAGTGTCGCCTACAACGCCGAGGGCGCCCCCGGCGAGATAGACGCTGCGCCGCTGATCGAGGATGCGGTCGCCCGTTGGAACGACGTTTCACCCGGGACCTTCGCGTTCACCTGGAGCGGCGTCTCGACCGGCGAAACTGGCTCCTGCGGAACTTCCGTCCAGCGTGACGGCGTGAACACGGTGAAATTCGTCGATGACCTGCCTTCCGGCACGCTGGGGCAGACATGCACCGTCTGGTCGGTCTCGGCTGGTGCAAGTGCGCCGCTGGTCGAATTCGACATGGAACTCAGCTCGACCGTGCAGTGGTCCACCGCCGAGACGACCCCGGGCAACCGCTATGACCTCTGGTCGACCGTGCTGCACGAAGTGGGCCACGCGGCCGGGCTCGGGCACACCAATGACGGCACGGCGGTCATGTACGCCTCGCTGAAGGCGGGCACGCAGAAACGCACCCTGACACCCGATGACCGCGAAGGGCTGCTCGCTGCCTACCCGGGCGCCGGATTTACGCCATCGCCATCGCCATCACCATCAGCGGTCCCGACCGCAGTGCCGGCCTTCCCCCGGGACTTCGCGATCATTACCGCCAACCTGGCCCGCGACTAGAAGTCGACATCGTCGAACGAGTGGCTATGGCCGCCGGGACCGTGGCTGTGCCCGTGCCCGTGGTCGTGCGAATGACCGTGGTCGTCCCCACCGGCCCCCCCATCGGAGTCCCACGGCGCCTCACCGTCT
>CAUJEQ010000279.1 GCA_963169135.1 Chloroflexota bacterium | reverse complement strand
GTGTACGGTTTGCTGGCGGTGGTGTTCATCTGCACAATCCTGTCACTTGCCACGGTCTATTCGCGCCTGGCCGTATCCCGCACGCTGCGGATCGGGGAGATCTGACACGCCCATGACCGACGACGAGCTGTACATCCGCTGCGAGGACCTGTTCAAGATCTACAAGACATCCAACCTGGAGGTCGTGGCGCTGCGCGGGCTGGACCTGAAGGTGCGGCGGAGCGAGTTCATGGCGATCGTGGGGGCCTCGGGTTCGGGCAAGAGCACGCTGATGAACATCCTCGCCGGGCTGGATACGCCCTCGGCGGGCCGCTGCTTCGTGGGCGGCGAAGACCTGTTGGCGATGTCGTCCTCGGACATGGTGCGTTACCGGCGAAAGCGCGTGGGGTTCATCTGGCAGCAGACGGGCCGGAACCTGGTGCCCTACCTGGACGCGGTCCAGAACGTCGAGGTGCCGATGGTGCTCGACGGCGTGCCGGCGTCCACCGCCCGGGCGAGGGCCATCGAGCTGCTGGAGATGGTGTTGCTCGGACACCGGCTGCACCACAAGCCGGAGATGCTCTCCGGGGGCGAGCAGCAACGCGTCTCGATCGCGGTCGCGCTGGCGAATAACCCGCCACTGTTGTTGGCCGACGAGCCGACCGGTGAGCTGGACTCGGTTGGGGCGGACACGGTGTACGACGTGTTCCGGGCACTCAACCGGGAACTCGGGACGACAGTCATCATCGTGACGCACGACCCGGACATCGCGGCGCGGGTGGACCGGGTGGTCGCGATCAGGGACGGGCGCACTTCGACCGAGATTTTCCGGCGGGTGCGGTTCGAGGGCGCCCAGACGGAAGTGGTCCACGAGGAGTATGTGCTGATCGACGCCGCCGGGCGCCTGCAGGTGCCACGCGAGTTCCTCGACAACCTGGACATCCACGACCGCGCCCGGGTGTTGATGGGCGAGGGGCGGATCGAGGTGCTGCCGGACGGGCAGAGCCGCGTGATGGGGAGGGAACGCTGATGAGTGGAGCGGCGGTGGAGGTCCGCAACGTCTCGCGGAAGTTCAAAGTGGGCGGCGAGGAGGTCTGGGCGGTCCACGACGTTTCGCTGAAGGTGGAGCCGGGCGAGTTCCTGGCGCTCATCGGTCGATCCGGTTCGGGCAAGACGACGCTGCTCAACGTGATGGCGGGGCTGGACCGCCCGACCGAGGGCGAGGTCTACATCGATGGCGAACGGGTGGACACGATGAGCGAGCGGCAGCTCGACGGATTGAGGCGCCACAAGCTGGGCTTCATCTTCCAGTCGTTTGGGCTGCTGCCGTTGCTCTCGGCGCGCGAGAACGTGGAGCTGCCGCTGAGGATCGCGGGTGTGAGCCACGGCGAGCGTCAGAAGCAGGTGAAGACCGCGCTTGAGTTCGTGGGGCTGGGACGGCGCGCCGACCACCGGCCGTACGAGCTTTCGGGGGGCGAGCAACAGCGGGTGGCGATCGCGCGGGCACTGGCCTCGCAGCCGACGCTTATCCTGGCGGACGAACCCACCGGTGAGCTGGATTCGGCGACTGCAACGGCGGTGTTCACGCTCTTGAGGGAACTAGCCCGCGCGGAGGGCATCACGATCATCACGTGCACGCACGACCGGCTGGTGATGGAGCTGGCGCAGCGGGTAGAAGAGCTAGCCGACGGGCGGGTGGTGACCGGCGAGCATCGCGAGGTCTGGGACCGGATCCAGCGGCGGGAGCGCAGTCCGTTCGCGGCGGCGCTGCCGGCGGCGGAAGGGATCGAGGAGCAGCCCGCGCTGTCGTCGCTGATTGGCGCGGACCTTTCGGCGTTCAAGCCGGCGCCGCAGCGCGTCCAGCATCGCGAGGCGGGCGAGCAACAGGCGCCGGCGCCGCTGCCCGATGTGGACCTCTCGCAGTTCAAACCAGCGCCGCAGCGGCTGGGGAAGAAGAAGCCAACGCCGTTCGATGCGGAGGTTCCCGCGGAGCTCCCGGCGGATGAGGGGGCGCCCGGAGCGGAGCCCGAGGACAAAGGCGAAACGGCAGGCGGTGCCGAACGCTGGGCGCGACCCAGGGAATAGTCAGGCGCCGGCCGCGCGCAGGGCGCGGCTGAGCATGCGCAGGAGCCTCACGCGCTCTTCGGGGATACGCTCTGTGAGGCGGTGGGCGACGATGACCACCCGCCAGCGAGCGAGGGTGTCCGCATCGACCGAAGCGGCCGCGCGGTAGCCGGTGCGGTAGGCCAGGAGCATCAGCTTCCGTCCGATACGGGTCAGGATGCGGCCCCAAAGCCCTGTGTCGGGTGGGACTTCGCCCGCTTCGAGGAGGATCGTCGTGCGGGCGAAATCGGCGACGGGGTCACCCGCGACAGCATTGGGGAAGTCGATGATGACCGGCCCGTCGGCGGTGAGGATGATATTGCCGGGGTGGAAGTCGCCGTGGCAGAGGCGGTCGCCAGGGGACAGCGAATCGAGCACCGAGAGGACGCGCGGGCGGGCGCGATCGGGGATGGCGGAAGATTCGGCGATGGCGCCGCGGAG
>CAUJEQ010000278.1 GCA_963169135.1 Chloroflexota bacterium | reverse complement strand
CGGCGAGCAAGGACAAGCCCCTGAAGCATCCGGTCAACGAAGTCGCCCGACGTGGCGATGCGCCACTCCTTCTTCCCACGCGGGGGCCGTTCACCGCCAGCGGACAGTCCGCTCTCTGGCGAGACTGGCGCACTACCTCGGGCGATTCGTTTGATCAGCCATAAGAACGCCCCGCAGGTGCCCATGGTCCCCACGAAAACAGCCCAGAACCACACGTGCCCACCCCAGGCCAGCACAACGCCGGCCCCAGTTGGCTCATCTTACCGCCTATCGGCGACACCTCTTGACGCGGCTCAGCCGACGAGCGCGACGAGTTCTATCCCGACCGAAGTGTGGAGAAGGCTTCGATTCCTGCCGGGGGTACCATTGTTCCTGCCTGCTTCTCACGACTTCTTCCCGCATACCGTCCCGCCCCCTCCATCGCCTCGCTGGTCACCCCTCCGCGCCGACCAGGTGGATGGCGAGGTGAGGGTGGGCTCGCAATAGCCGCTCCGCGAGGGTCCTCCGGTGCAAGGGTCCTCGTCCCGGGCGGTGGATGAGCGTTACATGGACGATGCTCTCGTTCCTGATGATCGCGCCAAGTTCGACCTCAAGGTCCACGCCGGGCAGCTCGCGCACTTCGGCATTCAGGTCCTGAGCGACGGTAAGGATGTGTACCATGCCGGCTTCGCGCTTCAACGCCGCCGGGTACGCGGCGTAGAGTTCGCCGTCGTAGGCATGGGCCATGCGCCATGCGCGGCGAAGGGCGCGTTCCGAAGCCCGGGTGTTGTCGAGGAGGACGAGCACCCGCTCGCTCGTCTCCCAGCCACGGAGCCCGTGCTCGTGCATGTATTCGACCAGTTGCTGCTCGACTTCTCGGGTCACCCTTCGGAGGGCGAGTTCGCGGAGTGCACCGAGGTTTCCTGGCAGGAAGAAGCCCTCGAGGGCGCGAGTGGCCTGCTCCGGGGGATAGATGTTGCCGTGTCGCATGCGGGATCGGAGTGCTTCAGGTGAAATATCGACGACCTCGACTTCGTCGGCCTCGTCGACAATGGCATCCGGGACTGTCTCGCGGACGCGGACCCCGGTGATGCCGTAGACGATATCGTTGAGGCTCTCGAGATGCTGTACGTTCACGGTCGAGATGACCGTGATGCCCGCGGCCAGGAGTTCTTCAACGTCCTGCCATCGGCGCTCGTGCTTTGAGCCGGGAGCGTTGGTGTGCGCCAGTTCATCGACGAGGGCGACCTGTGGATGCCGGGCAAGCACGGCATCTGTGTCCATCTCCTCCAGCACTACGCCCCGATAATCGATGGCGTTCCGCGGAATGACTTCCAGACCCTCGAGTGCTTCCATGGTGAGCGGGCGGTTGTAGTGCTCCACGTAGCCAACCACGACATCGGCGCCCCGGGCCTTGCGCCGCCGACCCTCGTTGAGCATGGCGCAGGTCTTCCCCACGCCGGGGGCGGCGCCGAGATAGATGCGCAGGCGTCCGCGCGTCGCGGCCCGCTCGGCACGTTGAGCAAGGCGCAACAACGTCTCGGGGTCTGGTCGTTCTTCGTCGTTCATGGTGTCATCGGGTAACGCTCGTCGAGCGCGAGGTTGAGCAAGAGCACGTTGACCCTCGGTTCGCCAATGATGCCAAGGACACGTCCTTCCGTGTGCTCGGCGATAAGCGCCAGGACCAGTTCAGCTGCGATACCCCGGGCGTCTGCAACCCGGGTTGCCTGAAGCCGCGCGTTTGATGGCGAGATGTGCGGGTCCAGTCCGCTGCCCGAGGCGGTGATCGCGTCCGCTGGCAGCATCGCATCGGAGGGGAGGTCGTTCGCGGTGCGATAAGCTGCACCGTCTCCCGCAAGCCGGTCGGCAAGCTCGCGACTTGTCGGCCCCAGGTTCGAGCCTGAACTCGATGCAGCGTCGTATCCGTCACCGGCTGCGCTGGGCCGCCCCTGGAAGTACTCAGCTGAACTGAATGTCTGCCCGATGAGGGTGGACCCCACCGTCTGGCCGTCCCGCAGCAGGAAGGAGCCATCAGCCTGGCGTTCGAACACGACCTGGGCAAGTCCGGTGACTGCAAGCGGATAGGCGACGACTGTCAGGAGCAGTATCGAAACCGTGAGGCCAACGAGCGGACGAAGCAGTTGGGACATTGTTCTGAGCGCCACTTCGAACCTCCTCAGGCCAGACCAACGACGTTGACCAGCAGGTCGATGAGCTTGATTCCAACGAAGGGAACCACGAGCCCGCCGAGCCCGTAGATAAGCGCATTTCGCCGTAACAGAGCCGCCGCCGGCATGGGACGGTAGGCAATACCCCGAAGCGCGAGCGGGACGAGCAAGATGATGATGGCGTTGAAGATGACGGCGGAAAGGATCGCGCTCTCCGGGCTGTCCAGCTGCATGAGGTTCAGCGCATCGAGCTCCGGGTAGGCGACGGCGAACGCCGCCGGCAGGATGGCGAAATACTTGGCCACATCATTCGCGATGCTGAACGTCGTGAGCGCTCCCCGCGTCATCAGCAACTGTTTCCCGATGCCGACGATTTCGATGAGCTTGGTGGGGTCGCTGTCGAGGTCGACCATGTTGCCGGCCTCTTTCGCGGCGGCCGTGCCGCTGTTCATCGCGACACCGACATCTGCCTGCGCCAGGGCCGGAGCATCGTTCGTGCCGTCACCCGTCATCGCGACCAGCCGGCCGGCAGCCTGCTGCTCCCGGATGACGCGAATCTTGTCTTCCGGCTTTGCCTCGGCGACGAAGTCGTCGACGCCGGCTTCCTCGGCGATTGTCGCGGCGGTCAGGGGGTTATCGCCGGTCACCATGATGGTGCGAATGCCCATGCGGCGCAGCTCTTCGAAGCGCTCCCGCATGCCGGGCTTCACGGTGTCCTTGAGGTAGATGAGTCCGAGCACCTCGGATTGTTCCAGGACTCCAAGCGGTGTCCCGCCCTCGCGGGAAATGCGCTCCACTGAGGCATGCAGGTCAGGGGGTGGGGCGCCGCCGGCGGCAGCGAGGATCGCGTCGACCGCTCCCTTGGCCGTCCGCTCACCAGTGAGCACGACGCCACTCATGCGCGTTTCTGCCGTGAATGGCACCCGTTCGGCGGCGGACAGGTCCATCGATGTAACCAGCGAACCGTAGCCCAGGCTCCGCGCCAGTTCGATCACAGACCGGCCTTCGGGCGTGTCATCGAGCAGTGACGAACGGACGGCCGCAGCCACGAGCCTTCCCTCCTCGATCCCCGCGACGGGAATGAATTCGGCTGCCATCCGGTTGCCGAACGTGATCGTGCCGGTCTTGTCCAGTAGTAACGTGTCGACGTCTCCGGCGGCCTCGACCGCGCGGCCAGACATGGCCAGCACGTTGCGTTGCACGAGACGGTCCATGCCCGCGATGCCGATGGCCGAGAGCAGGCCCCCAATCGTGGTGGGAATGAGAGTCACCAGCAGCGCTACCAGGACGACGATGGAAATTTCCTCCTTCGCGTAGGCTGCGAACGGCTGGAGCGTGGCTGTGACGACCAGGAAGGTGAAAGTGAGCCCGGCGATCACGATGTTGAGGGCGATTTCGTTGGGCGTCTTCCGTCGGCTCGCCCCTTCCACCAGCGATATCATCCGATCCAGGAACGTCTCTCCAGGGTTGGCGGTGACGCGAATCCGCAGCCAGTCACTGACGACGGTGGTGCCACCGGTGACGGAGCTGCGGATGTCCGTGCCGGGTTCCTTGAGCACGGGCGCGGACTCACCCGTGATCGCGGCCTCATTCACGTAGGCCACGCCCTCGATGACTTCCCCGTCGTTGGGTACGAGTTGACCCGACTCGACCCGGACGATGTCGCCCTTTCGAAGGTCGGAAGCGCCGACGCGCTCGAGGGAACCGTCGGGGCGTTCCCGCATGGCGGTCGTATCCGTGCGCGTGCGGCGAAGCGAAGCGGCCTGGGCTTTACCTCGGCCTTCGGCGACCGCTTCTGCAAAGTTCGCGAAGAGCACTGTGAACCAGAGCCACAGGGACACCTGGAGTTCGAACGACAGCGTTCGACCGGATTCGCCGGCGAGCGCGTCGCGGACGAAGAGCAGGGTGGTCAGCAGGGCACCGGCTTCGACGATGAAGATGACCGGATTGCGGTACAGCACGCGAGGGTCGAGTTTCCGGAGGGAAGCGACCAGGGCCTCGCCGATGATTGCCGGGTTGAGCGTGGTCGTCTTCTTGCGCTTCACGATGACTGCGGGGGCGGCTGCCATTAGAACGTCCCTCCATCGTTCATGGCGAACTGCTCAACGATCGGCCCAAGCGCGAAGGCCGGGAAGAACGTGAGCAGGCCGAGGATGAGAATCACCGCCGTGAGAAGGATGCCGAACAGGGGACCATCGAGCGGCAGCGTGCCGGCGCCGCTCGCGACCATCTTCTTCTGGACCATCGAGCCTGCGATTACGAGGGCGGCGACCACGAAGAGGTAGCGACCGACGAGGATACAGACGCCGATGAGCGTGTTGAAGAAGGGGTTGTTCACGTCCAGCCCGGCAAAGGCTGAGCCGTTGTTCGCGCTGCCCGACATGAAGGCGTACAGGACCTCGGAAAACCCGTGCGGCCCGGCGTTGTTCACGTGGCGGGTACCCCCGTCAGTCGCTGCACCGACTGCCAGGGCCACGAGCAGCACCAGCGCAAAGCCCAGGAAGGCGACCATCACCGCCTTCATTTCGCGCGCCTCGACCTTCTTGCCGAGGTATTCGGGCGTCCTGCCCACCATCAGGCCCGCGATGAAGACCGCCAGCAGGACGTACATGAGCATCCCGTAGAGACCGGAACCGACCCCTCCGAAGATCACTTCGCTTGTCGACATCATGGCCATCGGCATGAGCCCGCCGATCGGGGTGTAGCTGTCGTGCATCGAGTTGACGGAGCCGTTGGAGGCTGCGGTCGTGGCGACCGCCCACAGCGCCGACGGGCCTATCCCGAAGCGGACATCCTTGCCTTCCATGTTGCCGCCGGACTGCTCGTCTCCTGCTTCAGCCAGAACGCCGGCGTCGTCGAGCACCGCAGTCCCCTCCTGTTCAGCGAGCGTGGCGACATCGACGGCGATACCGAACAGGAGCGTCATCACAACAAGCAGGACAACGGCGTGGCGCATCCGGCCTGCCATGCGCCCAAACATGAACACCAGCGCGGCGGGGATGAGGAGGATGGCGACTGCTTCGGCGAGATTCGACCATGGCGTTGGGTTCTCGAGCGGGTGGGCGGAGTTGGTCCCGAAGAACCCGCCGCCGTTCGTGCCGAGCTGCTTGATCGCCACCTGAGAGGCCACCGGCCCGAGAGCGATGTCCTGGGTCGCACCTTCGAGGGTGGTGACTTGGCCCGAGCTATCGAACGTCTGCACCACACCTTGCGAGACGAGGAAGACCGAGAGGATGAGTGAGAGCGGAAGGAGCACGTAGAGTACGCATCTCGTCGTATCGACCCAGAAGTTCCCCAATTCATCCGTCGAAAAGCGCGTGAGGCCCCGGATGACGGCGAGGAGCACCGCGATCCCGACTGCAGCCGAGACGAAGTTCTGGTACGCGAAGCCGGCCATCTGAGAGAAGTGACTTGCGGCGACTTCGCCGCTGTAAGCCTGCCAGTTGGTGTTCGTGGTGAAGCTCACCGCGCTGTTGAAGGCGAGATGTGGCGACATGCCGGACACGTCCTGGGGGTTCAGGGGGAGGTACCCCTGCGTGCGAAGCAGCACATAGAGCACCAGGAACCCCAGCGCGTTGAAGGCGAGGAAGGCAAC
>CAUJEQ010000277.1 GCA_963169135.1 Chloroflexota bacterium | reverse complement strand
ACCCCCATCATGAGGGTCAGCATGCGGTTCGACATCGGCACTCAATCCCCGAAGGTCTGTCTGCAGTACGCCCGCCGGGCCATGGGACGATTCGTCCCCGGCCGGACCGGGAGTGCGTCAAAGGGTACACGGGAACCCCCGCCGCGCACATTGGACGGCGCTGACGCGCGAAAACCCGGCTTTACATCGCCGTTACGGGGCCAGCCGGGCAGAGGCGGTCAGCGCCCGCGCGCCGGGTCCTCGATGAGTCGCAGCCCGAGCTCGTCCAGCTGGGCCTTGTCGACCGGCGCCGGCGCGCCCATCAGCGGGTCGCTCCCCGATGAGGCCTTCGGGAACGCGATCACGTCGCGGATGTTCTCGCTCCCGATGAGCGACATGATCAGCCGGTCGATGCCCATCCCCACGCCACCTTCGGGCGGCGCACCGTACTCGAGTGCGTCCAACACCACGCCGAAGCGCTCCTGCATCTCCTCCACGGTGTAGCCCATCATCGAGAGCACCTTCACCTGGTCCGCGCGGGTATTGATGCGCACCGATCCGCCGCCCACCTCCGAGCCGTTCAGGACCAGGTCGTACTGCTTCGCGACTACCTTGCCCGGGTCGGTATCGAGCATGCCGCGATGCTCTTCCTTGAACCCGCTGAACGGGTTGTGGGTCGCATCCCAGCGCTCCTCGTCGGGGTGCCATTCAAGCAGCGGGAAACCCTGGACCCACTCGAACGACAGCACGTTCTCGTCCTTCAGACCAAGCCGGTCGCCGAGTGTATCGCGCACCGCGTGTAGCGACCGCGCCACCACCTCTGGCTGGTCCGCCACGATGAACACCATGTCGCCGTCTCCGGCGCCGGTCAGGTCACGGATGCCAGCGATCTCGTCCTCGCTCAGGAATTTCGCGATCGGCGAGCGCAGTTCCGAAGCCGTGAAACCGATGTAGGCCAGGCCCTTCGCGCCGCCGCCTTTCGCGATATCGGTCAATTCATCGATCTCGCGCCGGGTCATGTCCGCCTTGTCCGGCACCCGAATGGCCTTGACCTGGCCGCCGCTCTGCAAAGCGCCCGCGAACACCTGGAACCCCGACCCCTGGAGCGGTGCCGCGATGTTGACGAACTCCAGCCCGTAGCGGAGGTCGGGCCGGTCGATGCCGTAGCGGTCCATGCAGTCTTCGTAGTCCATCCGCGGGAACGGCGTCTGTGCGATCTTCCCCTTGCCGAAGGTCCGCGCGATCCCCGTGTAGAGCTCCTCGATCAGGGCCATCACGTCGCCCTCTTCGACGAAGCTCATCTCCAGGTCGAGCTGGGTGTGCTCGGCCACCCGGTTCGCACGGGTGTCCTCATCGCGGTAACAGCGCGCAATCTGGAAGTACTTCTCGAACCCGCCGTACATCAGCAACTGCTTCAAGATCTGGGGCGATTGCGGCAGCGCGAAGAAGTGTCCCGGCTTCGTCCGCGAAGGCACGAGGAAATCGCGCGCGCCTTCTGGTGTCGACTTGATCAGCGTGGGCGTCTCGATCTCGTAGAAGCCGCGCTCCACCAGGAACTTGCGGATGTACCAGACCACTTCGTGCCGCAGCTTGATAACCTCGGACACCTCCGAGCGGCGCAGGTCCAGGTAGCGGTACTTCAAACGGAGTTGCTCGTCCACGTCCGCCGGCTCGTTGATGTAGAAGGGCGGCGTGAGCGCTTCGTTCAACACGGCGCAGTCGCTCGGGATGATCTCCACTTCGCCCGTCGCCATATTCGGGTTCACGGTCGCGGCATCGCGGGCAGCCACGACACCCTCGACCTGGAGTACCCATTCACTCCGGACCCGGTGCGCCACCTCATGCAGTGACGCGTGATCGGGGTTGAACACGAGCTGCACGAGCCCGCTCGAATCGCGCAGGTCGATGAAGATCAGTCCGCCATGGTCGCGGCGACGGTGCACCCAGCCGGCGAGCCGGACGGTCCGGCCCGCGTCGGCGAGTCGAAGTTCCCCGCAGTTCGTATCTTTCAGCATCGGGAGATCGTAGCCCACCGGGGGGTTAGATTCCCCGAGAGGAACGGCCCTCCGGGGAGACTACTGCCCCAGCGTCTGGGCGAGCATGAGCGCGTTCCCATCCGGGTCATGGAACGACGCCAGCTTCACCATGCCGGGGATCTCATTGGTCGGGCCATCGAACGCCACGCCGCGCTTTTCCAGCTCGGCCCGAGTCGCGTCAATGTCCTGCACGCCAAACGTGATCGTCACCGAGCCAGGCCCCGGATGCGGGCCATCCAGCCGGTTGAGCCCGATGGTCGCTCCTCCCAGCGGCGTCTGGAACTCGGCCCAGCCGACTTCCTCGACCGCGTACAACTCAGGGAAGCCCAGCTTCTCCGTGTACCAGCGGCGGGCGGCGGCGAAGTCGGTGACCAGCACCGATAGCGTAAGTTCCGGCTTAAATGCGAGTGCAGCCATCGTTGACCTCCAGGTGGCTGCCGGGACCGTCTCTTCCATCGCGCGTACAGTTCGCGGAGACCGCTTGCCCGGCAGCGCGAGTGCCGGGAAAGTATACTAGCTCTACTCGCGCGTCAAGAGGTCCATTTCCACGTCGCTCGTACCAGCCATCCGCCTCTTCCACTACCGCTGGTCCGTACCGATCGTGGCCACACTGCATCGGGACGGACCGCTCCGGGCCTCCGACCTTGTCCGCTCCCTTTCCGCCAGCCGGGACACCCTGGCCGATACCCTGGCGAGGCTTGAAGAGTCCGGCGCGGTCACCCATGAGCAGGGCGTCCCGCGCCCCCGCTACCGGCTCACGCCGGTGGGCGAACACGTCGGCAGCGCGTGTGTCGCCGCGGTCGCTGCGATTGCCCGCACCGACATACTCCCGATCGCCTTGAAGAAGTGGCCGATGCTCGTTGCGGTCGCCGTCGGCCGGGGCGCCTCGCGGTACAACGAGATGAAGGCCCAGCTGCCCGGCATTACCGCGCGCGCGCTCGCCCTTGCCCTCAAAGACCTCCAGGCGGCCGGGATGGTCCACCGCGAGGTGGGCCATGGCTACCCGCCCACCGCAACCTACTCCCTCACCGAAAAAGGCCTGCGCTTCCTGCCAGTGCTCGACCGTCTCTGCACCGCTGCCAGCGAAGCGGCGTGCGTCGAGGCGACATCGACATAGGCGATACGCGTTCGTACAGGTTGCCTTTCGCTCACCCACCTGATCATTTGTTCGTGTGATACTGGAGTGACCACGTCCGGAGGTCCCGCGATGGCCATCCAGGTCACCCTCCTCT
>CAUJEQ010000276.1 GCA_963169135.1 Chloroflexota bacterium | reverse complement strand
CGGCCCCACTGCCTCCACTTCACCGATGAACCAGCGCCAGGCGATGTGTGGTGGCGTCTCCGCCATGTCGATGGCCACCAGCTGGCGCCGGCGGATGCGTACGCGGTCTCTCACCAGTGGCGAGTACACCGCCGTGATGACCTGATCTGTTCCGGCGAGGCGCACAGAGCACCCCTCGCCGTCACAGGCGAGAACAGTTCCAAGTTCTAGCTCCAGAAAACAACTCCTGTGGTCGTGGGCGATTGCCCGGAGACTCCGTCACAGGACGAGCGCTTAGCGGGCGCTGCCGGCGGCGGAGGCGAAATACGAACGGCGTGCTGTTTGCATAGACACCTCCTTCCGCCCGCGTAGCACAGTACGTCATCCGCTCCGCCAGTTCAAGACATGGAAGGCGGCTATCCCGTTCCTCAGGGCGGCGTCGCGGCTTCAGCCGTCCGCCAGCCGCGGGCGCGCTGCGTGCTGATGAAAAACAGCAGGGCCCCGCTTGCCGCCATGGCCGCTGCCACCCCAAACGCCGGCCTGTACCCCGCCCAGTCGACGAGCACTCCGAGCATCAACGCCCCGATGCTCAGACCAAGGTCGTTCCCGAGCGTGAATGTACTCAGCGCCCGCCCGCGTTCGCCCGGCTCCGTGTGGTCGACCAGGTGTGCCATCATCGCTGGCTGGAACGTCCCGGCTCCCACCCCGTAGAGCCCCGCGGCAACGAACATCTGCGGGACGTTGTGTGCCGTGGCCATGGTCACCATGCTGAGCGATAGTGCGGCAATCCCCGGCACGATGAACCACGCCCGGGGATACCGGTCCATGAAGCGCCCGAGGCTCAGCCGCATCACGATCACCATCGCCGCGTACACGATGAACAGGGCCCCCGCGTTCTGGAGCCCGTTGTCCCGCGCGAACAGCGGCGTGAACGTCACCATCGACGCGAACACGAACGATGTCGCGAAGTTGATGCAGGCCGGAAAGGCGCCCGCCCGCGAAAACAGGTGAGCAAGGCTCAGCGACCGGGCCGGCCCGCCAACCACCGGCCGTGTCTCGGTCCCGGCCGCCGCGATGAACACGCCAACGACGCCAACCGCCGCCGCGAACAAGAAGAGCGACGTGAAATGCAGCTCCGGCATTTCGGAGCCGCTCAGCCATGTCAGCCGCGATGTGAGTGCGTCGTCGAATCCCTCGAGCCAGCCTGCGTGGATGATGAAGCCTCCGAGCGCCGGGCCGACGGCGAACGCCAGGCTGTTTGCCAGGCCGTAATAGCTCATCACTTCGCCTCGCCGCGACGGCGCCGCCACGTCGGCAATCGTTGCACTCGCAGCCGTCACGAAGACCGCCATCGACGCTCCCGTGAGCAGCCGCAAAGGCAGGATCATCGCCACCGACTGCACAAGGTTGTAGAGCAGCGCGTTTAGCACGAAGAGGCTGAGCCCCGCGAGCATTACCGGCCGGCGCCCCACCGTATCCACCGCATAGCCCACAAACGGACGCACCATCAGCGAAGCCAGGCTCGAAATGCCGATCAGCAGCCCGATCTCGCTCTTGGCTCCGCCCAGCCCCTCGATAAAGAACGGGAGCGTCGGGAAGAACAGCAGGTACGCGCTGAAAAACAGGAAGTTCAGGCACGTCACGCGGATCACCGCGGGCGTCAACAGGGGTTCGCGGCGGACGGGCGTTGCCTGCAAGTGGTTCACCCCATGCGAACTATTGCGGCATTCTGGTCCCCGGCCGGGTTCGTTACAAGATGGCGTGCCGTTTCCCGTCCGTTTCCGGCGATTTAGCCTCGCGCTTCGGCTCCTACTCGATCCCGCCCGGGTCGCCCGACCGCAGCGGGTTGGTGAACTCCAGCCCGGCGTTCGTCAGGTCGCCGGTCAGGTCCTCGCCCTTCGGCTTCGTCCCGTCTTTCACCCACGCCACAAGGTCCGCGAACGCAGCGGTCAGTTCCTGCTCGCTGAACTTGCAGTGACCGCCCGCGCGGATAGCGCGCTGGACCAGCAGGTCGCCTTTGCCAGCCGCCTCCACCTTCGCGCGGTAGCTCTGCTCCATGCTGATCGGCACGAACAGGTCACCGGTGTTGTGCAGCGTCAGCAGGGGCACACGAATCCGGCCCGTGGTCGGAACAGCATCCGGGTGCGTCTCAGCGTTCCGCGCCTCGGGGTCCGAGGCATACCGCCGGACGCCGGCGTTCAGTTCCTCCGCGGTCACGCCGAGGCCCGCATCTATCGCATAATCGGTGTCGGTGTTGGTTGCCGCCCGGTTCACCAGCAGCCTGCGCTCCGGGTCGATCATCACCAGGCCGAAGTTCACTATGTACTGCTCCCGGAACCCCTCCGCGAAAAACGGCCTCGGACCGCCCGTGAGGAGCTTTATCACCGAGGCGAACTGCCGGCCCTGCTCCGTCGGCGCGTCCGGCGCCCCCAGGAGGCGCGGCAATTCGGTGAGGAACACCGGTGCCAGGTTCGCTCCAGGTTCGCCGATGGGGAAGGTCAGCCCCGATGTGTACTCGGCGACCGCCACCCACGAGGCCAGGTAGTCGATCTGTTCGATCCCGCCGAGGGCGCCGCACAGGGCAAGCCCACCGTCGTACTCGGTCGCCTGGTTCTCCAGAGCGAGCGCGACCACGTTCCCACCCATCGATGCCCCGGCGATGTATGTCCGCTCAGGGTCGCCGAACTCTTCCACGAAGTGCCGCTTCAGCGCCAGCGTATCGTCCGCGCCGATCCCCGGCACGTACCCGTTCTCCGAATACGAACTTGCCGCCCACGCGTATCCGTTCGCAACCAGGTACTGCCGCAGGGCGCGTGGCGGTGACTCGACGGCGACCTCCGTGCCAAACCCCGCGAACCCGTGAGCGTAGAGCACGAGTTCGCCGTTCCAGGCGTCCGGCACCTCGATCCGGTACGCCGCGCGATCGATTTGCCCGAAGTGTGCGCTTGCACCGTCGAGAGCGACGAAAGCGGGATCCTTCGCCGTCGTGGTTGCCCCGGAGTAGGTCCCGAGTTGGCGGAGGCTCGTTGCCGTCCCGCCGCTTCCTCCGCCGGGACCGGCTGTTGGGGTTTCCGTCGTCCCGGGCGTCGCCTGGAGACCGCCCTGGACCGGCGTCTCTGGAGGCATACCACTCGGGCCATCGCTGCTGCAGCCAGCGGCCGCCAAAAGGCTCGACCCAAGCAACAGGGCACCGAACAATCCGCGAAGTTTCATTGCCCGAGTGTATCGCGATGGTGGTCCGGCGAAGACCGCGAAGGTTCAGCCACCGTAACGGAAGGCTGGCCTCTCGAGGTACTGCCTCAGGCTCATGCCGGCCTGGTCGCGCCCGGAGAGGACCGGGTCGTCGAACGGCCATTCCACGCCGATATCCGGGTCGTTCCAGGAGACCGTCCCCTCGGAGGGAGGCGTGTACATGCCGGTGCACTTGTACTGCACCTCGGCGAACTCCGAGAGCGTCGCAAACGCGTGCCCGAAGTCCGGCGGCACCCAGATCTGGCGCATGTTCTCCGCAGTCAGTTCGACCGAGACCCACTGCCCGAACGTCGGCGACCCGGCACGCAGGTCGACTGCGACATCCAGGATCGCCCCGGCGGTGCAGCGCACCAGCTTGCCCATCGGGGCAGTCGTATCCTGGTAGTGGAATCCGCGCAGCACCTTCCTTGCCGAGCGCGAGTGGTTGTCCTGCACGAAGTTCGTCGGCAGCCCGTGCTCGCGGAAGCGCTGCTCGTGATACACCTCGATGAAGAACCCTCGCTCATCGCGGAAGAAGTCCGTATCGATGAGCAGCACGCCTTCGAGCTTCGTCTTCGAAACGTGGATGTCCACCGCTATTCCTCGATCGGTTCGAAAATGTTCTGCATCGCCTGGTAGGCCGGCCGCACCTGCTCGAGGAGTTCCATCCAGGCGATGTTGTAGTACTTCGGGTGGCCCAGGTGTTCCACCGGCGTCTTCCCGTACAGGTCCACCAGTTCGGCGACCGCCACGGTGGCCGTCGTGGGCAGTTCGAGGTCGAGCCGCTTGCGCAGTTTCTCGCCGCTGCACTTGTAGTTCCGCACGATCTTCGGGAGGGGACCGTCCTCCAGGGCAACCGGCTTCCCGAGCTTCACGAGCGCCGCCGCGACCACCTCCGCGAGTTCGCGCACCTGGTAGTTCTCCCCCACCACGTTGAACGTCTCGCCGGCCACCAGCTCCGAGGGCGCTTCGAGGCAGCCAACGTGTGCGTCGGCGAGATCGTTCACGCTCACCAGCGGCCGCCACATCCGGCCCCCACCGTGGAGGATCAATCGCTGGCGCACCAGCGCGTCCTTCACGAACGCGTTGATCACCAGGTCGAAGCGCATCCGTGGGCTGGCGCCGAACACGGTTGCCTGGCGCAGGACCACCGGCTCGAAGTCGTCGCCGGCGTGCCGGAGCAGCGCCTCTTCGGAGTAGCGCTTCGATGTCGCGTACGCCCCGCGCGGCGCGAGCGCCGCTTGCTCGTCCAGCAGGCCGTCTTCCTCGGCGCCGTCGTAAAGGGAACATGAACTGCCGAAAACGAGCCGGTGGACGCCGGAAGTCTTGCACAGGGCCGCGATGGTCTCGGTGGCGACGGCGTTCATCTGCCAATTGGCTTCCGGGCTGAACTCCGCAGTCGGATCGTTCGAGAACCCGGCAAGGTGGTCGACCGCATCGATGCCGTCGAGCACGCCCTCGGGCATGCGTCGCACATCGGCGTTCACCAGTTCCACGCCCGGCTCATCAGCGTAGTGCGGGAGACCCCAGAACATCCGGTCCACGACACGCACTTCGTGACCGCGAGCCAGCAACTTCGGGACAAGGACGCTGCCGATGTACCCGGCGCCACCGGTCACGAGAATCCGCATGGCCGAACCTCCTGGCCACGGCATGTGGCTTTGCGGATGGTACGCAGGAATCCCGTTTGCCGGTAGCTATCCGTGCTTCTCGCGCATGTACCGTTCGAGCCCGGCACGCCAGTGCCGCAGCGATGGAGTGCGGCTCGATCCCAGCACGCTCGAGATGGGCCGTTTCACCGGTCCGCCCAGTTGCTCCGTGGTGACCGCGTTCAGCTCTGGCGAGAGCCCGGCGATCGCGAAAACGGCGCTGGCGAACGTGTGCCACGAGCACCCTTCCCCGGCGGCAAGGTGGATGGTGCCCCGGGCGCCCCCAAGAACGAGCGGCTGGAGCGCCTCCGCGATCTCGGCGGTGTTCGTCGGCGCCGTGACCTGATCGGCGACCACGTTGATGGGGTTCCCTTCCCGCGCCAACCGCAGCATGGTTTCGACGAAATTGCCGCCTTTTCCCGCCGACCCGGCCAGTCCGTACAAACCCGATACCCGGACCACCAGGTGCTCCGGGTTCACCTGCCGCACGACATCCTCGGTCGCGATCTTCGAGGCGCCATAGACATTGACCGACCGGCGCGCATCATCCTCGAGGTACGGGCTCCCCTTCGTGCCGTCGAACACGTAGTCCGTGCTGAACTGCACCACCGCAGCTCCGTGCTGAGCCGCGGCTCGCGCGACATTCCACCCGCCGACGACGTTCACGCGGAAACAGGTTTCCGGGTCCTGTTCGCAGATCGGCAGGTTGTGGAATGCGGTCGTATTGATCACAACGTCGGGCCGGGTCGTCTCAACCAGCGCCGACACCGCCTCGCCGTCGGTGACGTCTGCAGCCAGGCGGTTCGCGGTCACCAGGGTCAGGTTGGCGTCTCGCCACAGTCTCGAGATGTCTGACCCGAGCTGCCCGCTGGAGCCAAGAAGCAGTACACGCATGGTGCGGGATCCTACCGGCGCGGGGCTCACTGGGCGAGCACCCGTAACTCGGCGTTAGCCGTAGGTCTGCACCGACGACGGTTCGATGCGGTAGACCACCCGCTGCTCCGCCGGGTTCCGGTAGGGGTACGCGTCGAGCCCAAGGTACTTCTTTGCCATCTTGTCGATGTGCGCGTCCGCACTCTCGTGTGTCCGGTCGATGACCCTGCCACGGATCTGCAGGTAGCGGTATGGGTTTTGCGGGTCCTGGATCGAAAGCGCAACACGGCCGTCCCGGTCCAGGTTTCTCGTCTTTTGGCGCCCATCCGCCGTGTTGAAGACGACGGTGTCGCCGTCGACATCGATCCACACGGGGGTCACTTGTGGTGACCCGTCCTTCATCAGGGTGGCCAGGTGGGCGAAGGTGACCCCGGTGAGGAGGTCCCGGTGGGATTCTGGGATGGTTGTCATCGGCTCACTCCAGTGACGTGGTTGTAGCCCCACCATACGTCCGGAGACGTGACCTCTGGAATGTTCACCAGGCCCGGCTGGCGCCTCGCTCGCGCGCATTCGCCACAACGGCTTAACTGTTCCCATGCGCGTCCTGGTTGTCGCCAACGGCGAACCGCCTTCGGGGGACCTGCTCCATCGCCTCGCGGCGGCGGCGGACCTCATCGTGGCCGCGGATGGCGGCGCGATCATCGCCCTCGATGCGGGCATCACGCCCGATGCCGTGGTCGGAGACCTTGATTCGGTGTCTGCCCGCCCCTCCCTGTCCTTTCCGCCCGAGCGCCTCCACCGCGTCCCCGAACTCGACAGCACCGATCTCCAGAAAGCCGTCGCCTTCGCCATTGCCCGCGGCGCAACGCAGGTCGACATCGTCGCGGCAGGTGGGGGCCGCGCCGATCACGCCCTGGCGAATCTCTCCGTGCTGGTCGCGTTTCGCGGAGAGGCGGATCTCCGTGTCCACGACGACCTGTTCGAGATCTCGCTCGTCGATGGCACGGCAACAATCGACGCGGCCCCTGGCACGCTGATCTCGCTGGTTGCCATTGGCCCCTGCCACGGAGTCACCACGAGCGGCATGCGCTGGGACCTCCACGACTTCACCCTCACGTTCAGTCCGCGGGGTGTCCACAATGAGGTGGCGCTTGCTCCGGCGACCGTTTCTGTTCGCGGCGGCGACCTGCTGCTCTTCCGCGGTCGCTGGGTCGAACGGCACGCGTAAAGCCCGCTGAACCGCCCAGCGTCACCCCGGACGACTGCCGCTCCATATCTCCGGTGAACGGGTCGCCCCACCGGCCCGTCGGAGTGCCGTTCGGCACTACCAAACCGAGGAGTCCCATCCACATGAAACTTTCACTCCGCGATAGCCGCCTCGCCTCTGTTGGCCTGGCCAGCGTCATCGCCGTCGGTGTCATTGGCATCGGCAGCGTGGCCATGGCCCAGGAAGGCAGCGGCGACACGACCAGCCCCTCCCCCCAGACCGCTCCAGACCCGGCTGGCGACAACTGCCTCGCCGGGGGACTTCACCTCGGCGGCCGGGTCCTCCTGAAGGACATCGGCGTTACCCGGGACGAGGTCCAGGAGGCGGCGTCCGCCGGCCTCACCAACGCCGAGATGATCGACCAGTACGGCGATAAGTCTTCGGCTCAGGCGAAGGCAGACGCCCTCGCCGCGCTCGAAACCCGAGTCGCCGAAGCCGTTGCCAATGGCAAGATCACCCAGGAGCAGGCCGACACGATCCTCGCCGCCGCGCCCGGCAGGATCGACGAGTTCCTCGCGGCCCCCGCGTCCGACCTTGGGAAGGGCATGAAGCGCGGCTTCGGCGGCATCGCCCACAATGTCCTCGCCACGGTCGCCGGTGTGCTCGGCACCGATGAAGAGACCTTGAAGACCCAGCTCCAGGAAGGCAGCACCATCGCCGACGTCGCCGGCGACCAGACCCAGGCCGTCATCGATGCACTCGTTGCCGAGGCCAACGGCAAGGTCGACGCCGCGGTTACCGACGGCAAGATCACCCAGGAACGGGCCGACCAGATGAAGGCGAACACCGTTGAGCGCATCACCACCTTCGTCAACGAAGGCGGCCGGATCGCGCGGGGCGGCCACCGTGGCGGCCCGGGCGGCGAAATGCGCGGATTCACGGGCATGCGCCAGGGGGCCGGCGGTAGCGCCCTCCCCTTCGATGCCCAGTAGTCCCTCGCCCTGAGGCGTTCCCTCCGAGAGGCCCCGGCATCGCCGGGGCCTCTCTGGCGCTCACGGTATCCGCCGGCCCCGGGGGCTGGCGCCCTTGCGGTACAATGGCCGCTCACCTCTTCGGGAGTCCCAACATGACAGAACTCGGCAGGCTGTTGACCGCCATGGTCACGCCCTACACCCCCGCAGGCGAGGTCGATTACGCCCACGCCCGCCGGCTCGCAGCGCACCTGGTGCGCTCCGGCAACGATGGGGTGGTCTCGGTCGGCACGACTGGCGAAAGCCCCCTGCTGACCGACGACGAGAAGTACCGGCTCTGGGAAGAGGTGAAGCAGGAACTGGGCCCCAAGACCGTCGTCGCGGGGGCCGGCACCAACGACACTCGCCATTCGATCCACCTGGCCCGTTTGGCGGAAAAGGCCGGCGCTGATGCCATCCTCGCCGTGGTGCCCTACTACTTGAAGCCCCCGCAGGAAGGCATCTACCAGCACTTCCGCGCCATTGCCGAAAGCACCAGCCTCCCGGTCATCGTCTACAACGTCCCGGGCCGCACCGGCGTCAACATGACCGTCGAGACCATCCTGCGCTGTGCTGAAGTACCGAACATCATCGGAGACAAGGAAGCGAACGGCGATCTCGCCCACACTGCCGCCATCATGGAAGCAGCCCCGGACTTCAAGATCTGGAGCGGTAACGACAACGACAACTTCCATCTCTGGTGCATGGGGGCATGGGGAGCCATCAGCGTGACCGGCCACATCGTGGCGGCCCAACAGCGCGAGATGCTCGGCCACCTCATCGCCGGCCGCCTTCCCGAGGCCGCGGCCATCCACCGGCGGCTCTGCCGCGTCACCGATGCCTGCTTCCTCAACGGCAGCCCGAGCACGATCCGCTACGTCCTCCGCCAGCTCGGTTTCGCCATCGGCGAACCGCGACTGCCCGTTGTCGAACCGGACGAGATCGTTGGCGCGAAGGTCATGGCTGAGCTTCGCAAGCATCGCCTCGACATCCCGGTGCCGGCTTAGGAGTTGCATGAGCATGGATAGAGCGGATGAGCGCGACCACGACGAGGAGACCAGCGCCTGGGAACAGGTCTGGCAGGGCACCAGCGAGTCAACGGCCGAAATCGTGGCCGGCCGCCTCCAGGCCGAGGGCCTCCGGGCCAACGTGCGCGGCCACTCGTTCCAGCAACGCAGCCTTCCGTTCGCCATGCAGGGCGCCTGGGCGGTCTATGTCCCGGTCACCAGTGCCGGCCTGGCCCGCGATGTCCTCAGGGAGCACGGCGAGGCGAGCAACGTAATCGAGCCGGAACCAGCACATGGCCTCACGCCCGGCCAGCGCGACACGATCCGCTTCGTGGTCATCGGCATCCTGCTCATTGCCATCGTCGGCGTCGTGGCAGCCATCCGAGGCAGTTGAACCCAGGTGCCTCAGGGAGCCTGGACCTCTTCGCGACTGAGCTCGCGCAGTCCTTCGCGGTGAAGGACCGCGAGGGCGGCGTAGCGGCCCGGGTTGCCCGTGACCCACTCCTCGGATGCGCTCCCCGCGATCGGACGCTTCACCGTCGCGGGCGTCCCCGCGGCAAGCACACCGGGCGGGATCTCGGTATCGGGAAGCACGACTGACCCCGCAGCGATGAGCGACCCCGCACCAACCTTCGCCCCATCCAGCACCAGCGCCCCATTTCCGACGAGCGCCCGCGAACCGATGACCGCGCCGTGCACCACGCAGTTGTGCGCGATGGACGCCTCTTCCTCGATGATCGCGGGCAGGCCCGCGCGGCCATGTACCGCCGCCCCGTCCTGGACGTTCGCCCCGCGATGGATAACGGCGTAGCTGGTGTCCCCCCTCACCACGGCCCCATACCAGACCGACGCGTTCTCGTGGATGGTCACGTCACCAGCGATGGTGGCGGTTGGCGCGATGAACGCGCTGGGATGGATCCGGGGCACCTTGTCCCCCACGGCGAAGATGGGCATGGTATCCGTCCAGTGTGAATTCATGAGGTCTGCGGACTGTCTGCCGCGAGCCTCTGGTATCGTAGGCCGGGCCGCGCTTCCCGTAACCGGCGCGGCCCGGCACCCGCGTGTGCACCCAGGGAGGACTCCATGGACATCGAAGGCAAGGCGGCGGTGGTCAGTGGCGGCGGCTCCGGCATCGGACGCGCTGCCGTGCTCGAGTTAGCTCGTCGCGGCGCCCGCGTCATCGTCGCCGACATCGACGAGGCCGGCGGCCGCGAGACAGTCGACCTCGCAGGCGCAGCCGGAGGGATCGCCGTTTTCCGAAGGTGTGACGTCACCCACTCCGAGGACATAGCCGGCGCCTTCGCCTCCGCAGCCGAGCACTTCGGCGGGTTCGATATCGCCTTCAACAACGCCGGCATCGGCGGCGAGGATCTATTCAACGACGAGATCGGCGAATGGACGCGCATGGTCGACATCAACCTCACCGCCGTCATCGACGCGACGCGCATTGCTGTCCGTGAGATGCGCCTGGGCGGGCAAGGCGGGGTGATCGTGAATACGGCCTCGATGGGCGGCCTCCTCCCCATGCCCGATTCACCGGTCTATGCGGCGACGAAAGCCGGAGTGGTGAACTTCACGCGCTCGCTAGCCTACCTGGCCGAACAGGAACGGATCCGCGTCAACGCTATCTGCCCCAGCTTCACCGATACACCCCTCGTGCGCCGCAACGGCGATGAGCGGGTCGAAGAGGTGGCTGCTCTCGTGGGCGGAATCCTTCAGCCCGAAGACGTTGTCGCCGGCGTCATCGAACTGATCCAGGACGACTCCCGCGCGGGCGCCATCATGCGTGTCACCGTCAAGGGCGGACGCGATTTCGCCCGCGATGTCCGCCCGTACTGACCCCGGGAGGGCAGCCATGGAAACCATCAGCGTCGAGCGCGACCCGGAACTGCCGGGCCTCGTCACCATCACCCTCAGTCGTCCAGAGAAGCTGAACGCCATCAACTTCCGCATGCATGCAGAACTCCAACAGGCCTGCCGTGACCTCGCCGATGACGCCGCCGCCCGCGTGGTCATCGTCACCGGGGCCGGCCGGGCATTCTCGGCGGGGGCGGACCTTGGCGGCAGTACATCCGACCCCAACCGCCCTCCCCTTGCTTCCGCGACAACCGAGCGCTCTCCTCTCGGCGAACGCATCCGTTCGAGCGCCGGCAACCGCACCTGCGCCGCCCTCGAAGGACTCGACCAGGTCACCATCGGCGCGGTGAACGGGCTGGCCATCGGGGGCGCGGTCGTCTTCCTCGCCTGTCTCGACATCCGCGTCGCCGCTGAGTCGAGTTGGTTCTCCATCCCCGAAGTCGACCTGGAAATCCCGCTCACCTGGAACGCCCTGCCCCGTCTCATGCGCGAGATCGGCCCGGCCCGCACCAAAGAGTTGGTGATGACCTGTGACCGCTTCTCCAGTGAGGACGCTCTCCGCTGGGGTTTCCTCAACCACCGGGTGCCCGATGCCGATCTGCACTCACGCGCCCGTGACCTGGCTCGCAAGTTGCTCGACAAGGATCCCGTCTCGCTCGCGCTGACGAAGTCCACCTGCAACGCCCTCGCCGAGTCGATGGTGCCCGCGCACGTAACCCACAGCGACCGCGACTACCTGGTGCTTGGGCGCCTGCTGGCAGAAGAGCGCGGCCGGGAATGACCGCCGCCCCGACGCCCGCGGAGGCCGCCCGCCGGCTCGGCACGTGGCTGGACGCACAGGGCCGCCTGACAGGTTGGCCCGCGAAACGCTCGCTCCAGGTGCTCGCCGCGTACTACCTGGTGGCCAAGTTCGAAGGCTCTCGGCGCTATTTGGAATCCGAAGTCAACGTCGTCCTCGATACGTGGAGCCTCTTTCGAGACGCGGCCCGCCTCCGCCGGGAGATGGTGGAATTGGGCGTGCTCGGCCGCACGCCCGACGGCCGCGAGTACTGGTTGGAGCCCGGCAACTGAGCCGCGCTAACTCATCCCGGTGCAGCCGGGGAAGACGAAGTACACCATCACGATTGCCAGACCGAACACCAGGTGCTTCACACATTCAATTTCGACCAGCGGGGGCCGCACCAACAACGGTGGAGGTCACACATCCACCGGCCGGGTGTCTGCCTCGAATCGACAATCGCGAGTAGGCAATCGACAATCGCAACGTGCCAGACGCCTACGCTGTTGATGCGGACTTCTACGACGCCATCCATTCCACCTTCGCCGATGACATCGGGCTCTGGCTCTCCTTCGCCGGCCGGACCGACCGGCCAGTACTCGAGGTTGGCTGCGGCACGGGCCGAGTCGCCCTCGAACTCGCGCTCAACGGCCACGCGGTCACAGGGATCGACCCCTCGCCCGCAATGCTCCAGCTTGCCCGCGCGCGGGCCGAGGAAGAGGCGATCGACGCCACCCTCATCGAGGGCGGCATCACCGGTCTCGTGCTCGAACCGGACCACTATGGCTTTGCGCTCCTCCCCCTGGACGTATTCCTCTACTGCGAAGATGGCGAGACCCAGCTGGCGACTCTCCGCGCGATCGCGGCCGCTCTCACGTTCAACGGCCTCCTGGCAATCGATGTGCCCGGTCCCGCGCTCTGGCTCGACCCTTCCACCAACGGTCAGCCGATGCTCACGTTCACGGGCGAAACCGCCTCGGGTGTCCGCTTCGACTGCTGGCATATGCACGAGGACGACCTCGCCGTGCAGACCCGCCACCTGCGCGTGACGTACGAAACCCTCGCCGAGGACGGTTCCGTTCGCCGGCGTGTGAGCGAACACCGTCTGCGCTACGTCTATCGCTTCGAACTCGAATACCTGCTCGACCTCGCCGGGCTGGCGCTCGTCGACATGTACGGCGACTATGACCTCGGCCCGCTGACCAACGACAGCGAGCGGATGATCGCCATCGCCCGGAGGAAGAACGGATGACAGCTCGCATCGTGGTCGACGCGATGGGTGGAGACAACGCGCCGGGCGAAATCGTAGCGGGCGCCCTGATGGCCGTGGGCGGGCTCGGCGTCGAGGTGACTCTGGCCGGCCAGACCGAAGCGATCCGCCAGGAAATGCAGGGTACGGCCGAGGTCAAGGGGCTCAAGATCGTCGAAGCTCCTGACACGATCGAGATGGACGAGCACCCGACCGACGCCGTGAAGGCGAAGCCGAACAGCTCCATCAACGCCGGTATTCGCCTGGTGAAAGAGGGCAAAGCAGACGCCTTCGTCACCGCCGGCAACACGGGCGCAGCGATGGCCGCGGCCCTCCTGACGCTTGGGCGTATCAAGGGCATCGGCCGCCCTGCCCTCGCCACCATCTTCCCCACCGGCGATGGCCGCCTCACCATGCTCCTCGATGTCGGCGCTAACGCAGACTGCCGCCCCATCCACCTGGTCCAGTTCGCCTACATGGGCGCCGCCTACATGGAGCGCATGTTCGGTGTGACGAATCCAAAGGTCGGCTTGCTCTCCATCGGCGAGGAAGACTCGAAGGGCAACCAGCTCACCATCGAGGTCAACCAGGCCCTTCGCGCCAGCCGCCTCAACTTCATCGGCAACGTCGAAGGCAAGGACCTCACCCGGGGCGTTTGCGACGTTGCGGTCATGGACGGCTTCACCGGTAATGTCGTGCTCAAGACGGCCGAGGGCATGGCCGAGATGATGTTCACCGAGATCCGCAAGGCAGTGGAACTGACCCCCTGGAACAAGGCGGCAGGCCTGGTCCTGATGTCCGAGCTCCGCAAAGTGAAGCGCCGCCTGGACTACGCGGAGTACGGCGGAGCTCAGCTCATCGGCGTGGATGGCATCGTCGTTATCGGCCACGGCCGCTCGAATGCGCGGGCCATCTTCAGCGCCATCCGGGCGGCCCGCGACGCCGTCAACAACAAGGTCCTCGATACCCTCCGCGACGTTGCCAGGGAGATTCCGGCGAAGAAGGCTCTGCTCGGCGTCGCCGCGGACGATTCGGACGAGTAGCCAGCCGGGCTAGAGTTTGAGCCCCAGCAGGTCGCGCGTGACCACGCCGTCCTTCACGGTCACGTTCACCCAGGTGATGCGGAGCTTCACGCGCTTGCCATTCGCCTCGACCCAGACCTCGTCACCTTTCTCGAACCGGTAGTCCGAGTCGATCGTGCAGTAGTGTTCGCCCTTGCTCCCGCTGAACGCGTCGGCTTCGTAAAACGATGTCTTCATGGTTCCCTCAGCTTCGGGCGTCCAGCCACGCCACTATGTCGGCGACAACCTGGTCGCGCTCCGGCTCGTTCAGCACTTCGTGATACAGCCCCTCGTACAGTTTGAGCGTCTTGTCCTCCGAGCAGGCCACCTCGTTGAGTTGCACGCTTCCCCGGTACGGCACCAGTTTGTCGTCCGTGCCGTGGAGGATGAGCAGCGGATAGGCAATGCCGGCCATCCCTTCCTGTACCCGCAGGTAGGCGTCCGCCCAGGCCGGACCTGAACGGTCCGGGGGTGCTCCGCGATAGACCAGCGGGTCGTTTTCATATGCGGCCACCACCGCCGGATCGCGCGAGATCGTGGCAGCCGGCAACGGCCCGCTCCGCGCCGGCGGAGGTGGTGCGCCCGCAGGCGGCTCTTCCCGGCGGGCCAGCATCGCCGCCCCGCTCAGGATCACCCCGTCCAGGACCGGCTTCCGGTCGATGATGTACGACGACACCACGCCACCGCCCATGCTGTGCCCGAGCAGGAACAACTTTTCCCCCGGGTGCTGCCTCCGCACGCGATCGAGGAACGCGTCCACGTCGTTGAGGTAATCCTCGTAGCTCTCCACGAAGACGCGCTCGCCCGATGACCGCCCGTGTCCGCGAAGGTCGAGCGCCTCGACCGCGTACCCTTTCGCAACAAGGTCAGCCGCCGTCCGGGCATACCGGCCACTGTGTTCGGCATACCCATGGACGATCGCGACAACGGCGCGGGGAGCGCCGTCCGGCAGCCACCACTGCGCGTAGAGCGTCGCGCCCTTCGATTCGAGCGTTGTTTCTCCGGTCTTCATGCCTGCTTGTCCTGTTCTGCCCGCGCGGCGAGCGTCGCCTGCCGCATCCGGCCGCTGTAGTTCCCGCTGGTGATGCCACCGTCGGGGAAGATCGTTGTCCCATTGACGAACCGGGCCTCGTCGCTCGCCAGGAACGCAGCCACCGCCGCCACGTCCTCGGGTTGCCCGAAAAAGCCCACCGGCGTCCGGTCGACCAGCATGTCCTGGACCATCGGGTTCTCCCGGATCATCCGGGTCATCTCCGTCTCGATGAACCCCGGCCCGATGGCGTTGCAGGTGATGCCGAAGCTGCCTACGGCCTGGGCAAACGACTTCACCAGCTGCTTTACCCCACCCTTGCTCGCGCAGTAGGCCGGGGTACCCGCGCTCCCCCACTCCGCCATGATGCTGGCGATGGCGATGAGCCGGCCGCCCTCGCCCCGCCGGATCATCTCATTCGCCGCCGCCTGCAGCGTGAAGAACACGCCCTTCAGGTTGATGTCGATGGTCCGGTCCCATTGCTCCTCGGTCATGATCAGGCAGTCGGTCTCCCGTTCGGCCACGCCGGCGTTAGCCACGGCGATATCCACCCGGCCGAACCGCTCGACCGTCGCCGCGAACAGCGCGTCGATCTCTCCCTTGTTCGCGACATCGCAGCGGACCGTCAGCGCTTGCCGCTCCTGCTGCCGGACCATCCGGGCAGTCTCCTGCATACCAGCCTCGTTCAGGTCGGCGACCACGATGTCCGCGCCGTCCTCGGCGAACCGCACGGCCATCCCCCGGCCGTTCCCCGATGCCGCCCCGGTGACTACCGCGACTCTCCCGTCAAGCTTGCCCATGGATGCCTGTCCCCTCTCTCGAGTGCGCGTGCGAGTCTACGTCACCGCGTGCCCTCATGCCCGCGCCGCTACAATCCAGCCATGCTCGACCGAATCGACCACCTCGTCGTCCCCGTCCCCGACCTCGCCGCCGCCGCTGCTGCCTACGAACGCCTCGGGCTGAAACTCACGCCGCTCACCGAACACCAGGGTATGGGCACTGCCAACCGTGCGGCCTTCATTGGGACCGGCGCCGCCAACTTCACGTACATCGAACTCCTGGGGATTACCGACGGCCAGCTGGTTGGCGGGGGCTCCCGCGCGCACTACCTCGATGCCGTGGCGCGAGGGCGCGCACTCTCATCCATCGCCTTCGGGACCAGTGACATGCCCGGACTCGTCGACAGCTTCGCCAGAGCCGGTCTGAATTCGGAGATCCACGAAGTCCACGCGGGCGACGGCCGCAAACTCGCGGACACTGCCATTGTAGATACGGCGGGAGCACTTCCGTTCGCCGTCACGCTCCTCCAATACCCCGAAACCCGGGAGGCCCGTTACGAGCGCTCAGTCGCAGCCGGTCGCTTCGCACACGCGTTTCCGCTGAAGCGCCTGGACCACCTCGCAGCCGTCGCGCCAGATATCGAGGCGGCCACCGAATTCTGGATCGGCGCCCTTGGCGTGCGAGTGGCTGGCGAAATCCGGACGCCGGGCATGATCATCCGCCAGCTCCAGGTCGGGGACGCCATCTTCGAGCTACTTGGGCCAGACGGCCCCGACAGCCGCATGGCCGGGCGCCCAGCGTCGCTCGCCAGCATGGCCGCGTGGGAGGTCTCCGGCAGCCTCGACGACGCAGTCACCCTCGCGCGCGAACGCGGATTCACCGTTTCGGACCCGGAGCCAGGCGTCATCCCCGGTACGCGGCGCGCGAGCATTCCCGCGGGCGAGCTCGCCGGCCTCGGTATGCAGCTGCTCGAGTATGTTTGAAGGTTGCTCGCGTGGTCGACGACGCCCAACCCCGGGCATTCTCCGCCCGCGAGGAGAGACGCTCGACTTCGCGCACGGGCTCCGTTGGTTCGGCTGAAGCCACGCGGCGTCCACCGCACGGCCACACGATTGGCAGCGCGCCTGGAGAGCCTTAGGTGCGAAACCCTAGGTGAAACCCCGTGCTGCGAAGGGAGGCTCGCGGTATGGGTCCTGGAGTCCGCGCAATGAGCACTGTCCCCGTCTCTGGGGCGACCGCTGTCGCAGCGTATCTGCCGTTTGCACGGTTCGACGCGCCACTTCCACGCGGGTTCCCGCCCCCGCTGCTCCCCGGCGGCGACTCCGTCCAGATCAGCGCTGAAGCCCGCCGCCTGGCCAAGGACGCCCTGCCCGACATCCATCTCTTCGGCGAGGTCCGCTACGACCCGCCTCACACCGACGACCCGGACTTCCCCTGGGAGGTCGCGCACCGCCAGTGGGTCGACCTCATGAGGAAGGTCTTCGGCCAAGGCGAGGCCGCCTCCGATGCGGACACCCGGTCGAACCCGTAGTCGACGGGCCTAACTCACGCCCAAGAAGCCGAACAGTTCCGGGTACTTCTTCAGGCTTGCGCCTCCGTCGATGTAGAGCGTTTGGCCAGTCATCAGGCTCGAATCGTCCGAGGCGAGGTAGACGGCAAGTTTCGCGACATCCTCCGGCTCGCCCGCCCTGCCCATCGGAGTCTCGTGGAGGAATGCGTCTTCGAGCCCCGGCAGCGCGGTCATTCCCGCGGTCGCTGGCGTATGGATGAGTCCCGGCCCGATCCCGTTGACCCGAATTCTGTGCCGGCCCAGCTCCAGCGCGGTGACCTTCGTCAGCATCGCCACGCCCGCCTTCGCCGAGCAGTACGCCGCGAAGCCCTCGGTCGGCTGGATGGCGTTCAGACTGGCGACGTTGATGATGCTCCCGCCCTGTCCCTGCGCGATGAGCCGGGCCGCCTGGTGCTTGATACACAGGAACGTTCCCGTGAGCGAGATCCCGAGCACGCGGTCCCAGTCCTCCAACGAATACGTCTGGATCGGTGAGAACCCCCCGACTCCCGCGTTGTTGAACGCGATGTCGAGCCGCCCGAAGCGCCGGAAAGCCTGTTCCACCATGCGCTGCACCGCCGCCTCATCGCGGACATCCACTACCGCTCCATCGACCTGGTTGTGGCCCAGCTTCCCCATGAGCGCCCCTATCCCGTCGCTGTCCACATCTCCGACGATGACCCGCGCCCCCTCTTCGACGAACGCCTCCACGGTCCCCTTCCCGATCCCCGAAGCCCCGCCCGTAACGATCGCGACCTTCCCATCCAGTTTTCCCACTACGTCGTCCTCATGAACTCGAAGATGAAAAGAGAGGCACCGAGGCCCAGAGCAGCCCGATGCACCGCGTCCACCGGAAACCTCTGCGCCTCTGTGCCTCCGTGTTTGCTAGAGGTGCTTGCGGTAGAAGGCCAGGGTCTTCTCCCACGCGTCCTTCGCCGCGGCCGGGTTGTACTGCGGCTCGGGGTGCTCATCATTGAAGAACGCGTGAGCGGTCCCCGGGTAGGTGATGAACTCGTACTGTTTGCCTCGCTCTTTCAGCGCCTGTTCGTATGCCGGGATGTTCGGGTTCACGAAGTCGTCGTGCTCCGCGAAGATCCCCAGCAGCGGTGCGGTGAGACCGTCCCAGTTGTACTTCACCATCGGGTGGCCGCCGTAGAAGTCCACGCAGGCGCCCACGTCGCCGTTGCTGTTGCATGCCGCAAACAACGAAAGTGCGCCGCCCATGCAGAACCCCACGGTCCCAATCGGGCCACCGGTCAGGCCCTTGAGGTACGTCACCGCTCCCTTGAGGTCCTTCTCCGCCTGCTCGATGTTCAGCGCCATCAGCAGCTTGCCTGCCTCGTCCGGTTCGTCGGTCAGCTGGCCGTGGTACATGTCCGGCGCCAGAGCGACGAAACCCTCGGCCGCGAAGCGGTCCGCGATGCCCGTGATGTTGCCGTTCAGGCCCCACCACTCCTGGATGACAATGACACCCTTACCTGTCCCCGAGGCTGGCTTCGCAAGGTAGCCCCCGGCCGTCCCGCCATTCGAGGCGAACGTAACCATTTCTCCCATGTCCATCTCCTGCACCCTCGTGGGGCGATTTCCGTCAGGCCGGAAGCCTACCG
>CAUJEQ010000275.1 GCA_963169135.1 Chloroflexota bacterium | reverse complement strand
GTGGGTGGTCTGGGCCATGACGCCGATCTTGCTGGGGAAGCCGCCGGGGAAGCTGTCGACCAGGCGCTTGAGCTCGTCGTAACTCGTGCCGGGGACAATGGTGGCGTGGGGCGTCCCCTCGCTGTCCATGGTCCAGCCCATTATGCCCCGGACTTCCTTGTGGCCGGGGTCGCCGAAGATGAGGACGTGCCAGCCATCGCGGACGAACTTCTGGCCGTAGCGCTGGGCGCGGGTGACGATCGGGCAGGTGGTGTCGATGATTTCGAGGCCGGTGGCTTCGAGCTGGCGGACGACCTTTTCGCCGACGCCGTGGGCGGTGATCGCGACACGGCCCTCGTTCACGCGCTCGGCCGTTGCGAGGCCGACATCGCCGTCGATATCGTCCGGGCCGGGGAGTTGGATCACGCCGGAGCGTTCCAGCCCGCGGACGACGTGTGGGTTGTGGACGATTTCGCCGACGGAGAAGACCGGCCGTTCGGCCGTAGCTTCACCTTCCATAATCTGCACGGCGCGGCGGACGCCCATGCAGAACCCCATTTCATTCGCCCGGATTATCTCGACCACGCGGCTCCCCAGGGGCAGTGCCCTCAGATCCAGTATAGGGAGGGTGGTAGGTCTCGGGTAACAGCGCCTTAATCGAGTCGTAGATGCGGCCGGTGAGTTCGCTCACCTGTTGTTCTGTCGGCCGGCGGACTGGTTCGAGCGGGATGGGCTCACCAATGGTGAAGGTGAAGCGCGGCCGGCGAAGGAGGACGAGCGGGTTCTTCAGCTTTTCGGTGCCGGTGATGGCGCAGGGCAGGAGGGTGGCGCCGGAGCGGAGGGCGATGACGGCCGTGCCGGGGTGGGGCGGGCCCATGTAGCCGGTGCGGGAGCGGGTGCCTTCGGGGAACATGCCGATCACGCCGCCGCGCTTGAGGATGCGTTCGGCGTTGAGCATGGCGGCGAGGTCGGCATCGAAGCGGCGGACCGGGAAGGCGCCCCAGGCGCGGATGATGAGGCCGAAGGGCATCTTGAAGAGTTCTATTTTCGCCATCCAGCGGATGCGGCGGCGAGCGATACCGGCGCCGATGATCGGCGGGTCGGCGTTGTTCAGGTGGTTTGAGACGACGATCAGCGGGCCTTCGGTCGGGATGTTCTCGCGGCCGGTGACCTCCCATCGGACGACGACCCAGAGGACGCCGCGGAGGAGGTGGGTGAGTGCCCAGTAGAAGGACGGTACGAAGGTTTGGCGGCTCGGGAGTTTCAATCGCTCGCGCATGCGACCTTTTCCAGTGCGAGATCGAGGACCTGGTCGAGAGTGAGGCCGGTGGTGTCGATGATGATGGCATCGGCGGCGGGGCGGAGGGGAGCGACCTTGCGCGTGCTGTCGATGGAGTCACGCATGGCAATGTCCTTGCGTGAGTCGGTGTCGTGCTGGGCCTGACCCCATTCGCCTGAAGCCTGCCTGCTGCGGCGTTCGGCGCGCGCATCCTCCGAGGCCTCCAGGTAGAACTTCAGCGGAGCATCGGGCAAGACGACGGTGCCGATGTCACGCCCGGCGAGCACAGCGAGGCCTTCCGCAGCGATGTCGCGTTGTTTGCGGACCATCGCCTGCCGGACGGACGGGAGGGCGCTGTACAGGCTGACGTTGGCCTCGACCTCCGGGTCGCGGAGACGGGGGGTCACGTCTTCATCGCCGAGAAAGATGCGGGTGGTCGTGGTGGCCTCGACGCGCATATCGAGCGTGCGGACGAAGCGGCGGGCTGCTCTGTCCTCGGCGGGGATGCCCGCGCGGACCGCTGCCAGGGTGACGGCGCGGTACATGAGGCCGGTGTCGAGGAAGGCATAACCGAAGCGTTCGGCCAGCTCTACGCCCAGGGTCGACTTCCCGGAGGCGGCGGGACCGTCGATGGCGATGGGGGTGGGAAGCGGGCGGTTCATCGGGGACGCATGGTAGCGGATGGGGGGCTATTGGCCACCGGGCTCGGCGGGTGCGGCGTCGCGCTTGGCAGTGCCGGCGCGATAGAGCGCGTCGACTTCCTCGGGGGTGAGTTCGCGGAAGGCGCCGGAACCGAGGGTGCCCAGGTGGAGCGGCCCGATGCGGATGCGACGGAGGTGGAGCACCCTGCGCCCGAGGGCCGTCATCATGCGGCGGACCTCGCGGTTCTTTCCCTCGCGGAGGGTGAGCAGGATCCATGCGCCGGCACCGGGGCCTTCCTCGCCGGGAAGTGTTGCCGGGGGCATGGCGGGCCGTGCCCCAACGGCGCGGAGGCGGTCGCCGCCTTCCTCGATACCGCGGACGAGGCGCTCCATGTCGCGCTTCGAGAGGACGTTATCGAGGCCGACCAGGTACTCCTTCTCGACTTCATAGCGGGGGTGGGTGAGGAGGTCGGTCAGGTGGCCGTCGTTGGTGATGATGACGAGGCCCTCGGTATCCATATCGAGGCGGCCGACGGGGTGGAGCTGGATATCGCCGATGGGGATGAGGTCGAGGACGGTCTCGCGGCCCTGGTCGTCGCGGGCGGTGGTGACGAATCCGCCGGGCTTGTGGAGGGCGAAATAGCGGTAGCGCGTCTTGAGGACCGGCACGCCATCGACGGTGATCTCATCGGTTTCGGGGTCTGCGCGGGCGCCGAGGGTGTCCTGGACGGTGCCGTTCACGGCGACGCGGCCGGCGAGGATGAGCTCCTCGGCGACGCGGCGGGAGGCCGTGCCGGCGTTCGAGAGGATTTTCTGGAGGCGTTCAGCGGGCACGGCGGGCCTCGATGGCGCGGCGAAGGCGGGGGCCGAAAGCTGCGCCGGCCATCCCGGCACTGATGCCGAGAATGCCGCCGAGGATCATCCATGGGGCGACCGAGCCGCCGCCGGAGGTCTCTTCGAGCGTGACAGTCTCCATGACCTGGGGAGGGGTTGGGGGCGCGCCGGTCGTCCCCGGGGTCGCCCCCTGGATGTGCGGCAGGAAGAGGTTTCGTTCACCCGGGGTGTCGAACAGTGTCAGCGCCCAGCTGTCTCCACCGGGGTCGGTACGAGGGTCGAGCAGGCCGATGGTGCGCCCGGTTGGGGGGGCGAGGGGTGCAGGGTCGAAGAGGGAAGTGTTGTCGCCGTAGGACATTTCATCAACGACCGTACCACCCGGAGCGGTCAAGCGTAGGCGGTCGCCGTTGTTGCCGAGGCCGTTGCCGATTTCGCCGTCCGCGGGATTGACGGTGATGACGCCTTGCGGGAAGGATGCGGACTTGCCCGCGATCACTACGTAACCGCCGGGCGGCACGATGGCAGCGGGGAGGGGGTCGCGAGCCGAGCCGTCCTCGATGACCCAGCCAGCGAGGTCGATCGGTCCGGCGCCGGTGTTCACCAGTTCGACCCATTCGAATGCGGCGTCGCGGCCGGACTGGGGTGGGTCGCTGAGAACTTCCGAGAATCGGAGGGTGGTTGGCCCGGGGGTCGCCGCCCCGGCGACCCATTGCTGGAGCGGGGCCGTAGCCGGCGGGGCCGCTCCGGTCACGGGCGTTCGCGTCGAAGTGGGCAAGGGGCCGGGAGTGCTGGCCGTTGTGGGGCTGAGCGGTGGCGTGGGTGTCTCCGCAGGGGGCTCGGCAACAGCAAAGAGCGCGTCGTCGAAGCAGGCGGCCGAAGCGCCCGCGGGCCAGAGCATGAGGCGGACCCGAGCGGAACGGGCAGCATCCGGGGCCTGGACGGGGCCAGTGGAGAGGCTCGTCCAGTCGGAAGAGGTGGTCTCGGCGCTATCGTGCTGGGCGATGCTCGTGCCGCTTCCGTCGGAGGATGCGTACCAGCTGACGCGGATCGATGCGGCGGCCGGGCCCTCCACCCGCGCTTCGACCGCGGCGGCATACCAACCTCGGCCATCGACTCCCACGGCCTGGTGGAGCCACTTTGTGGAAGCCGTGTCTGAGTCGAGGCAGGCGCCGTACGCGCCGCGGAAGGAGTGGGACGTCGAAGACATCTCGCCGCCGAACTTGGCCCAGCCGATTGGTCTGCCGCTGGACACCTGCTCGAAGTCGCCGTTCGCGAGGAGGCCGCCAAAGCCGGCGCTCCCGGGCCGGGCGGTGGGGGTGGAGGTTGGGAGCATGGTCGGCGTGCGGGTGGGGGTTGCCTGCCTTGTGGGCGTGGAAGTGCGTGTTGGCGTTGGCGTGCGGGTCTGTGCCGGTTCCTTCGGGGGCGTTGGCGTGCGGGTTGGCGTTGGGGTGCGAGTCGGGGTCGGTGAATTGCCGGGGGTGGCCGTTGCGGCGGGTGGGCTGGTCGGCGACGGGGTTGGCGTGGAGGTTGGCTCCGGTGTGGGTGTGGGCGTCGGCCCGGACTCTGTCAGGGTTGCGTTATCGAGGGTGGCGGTGAGCCCGGCAGGGCCGGTGAGCACGATCGTCAGGCGGAGGCCGGCCGTACCCGGCGGGGCTGTCCCGGGTGGAACGGTGAGTGTGTGTGTGTCAACTCCCAGCGTTACGGGTCCGCCCTGAACGACGGCGCCGAACGTGGCGTAACCGTCGTCGAGGAATTCGAGCACGAGCCCCGCGGTGATGCCGGCATCACCCCACGCCTCGATCGAGGCCGAGTAGCCGGCTCCCGGCTGGGCGTCCGCTACAGTCTGGAATACTTCTCCGTCCGTGGTTGCCAGGGTGAGGCGAAGGGCAACGCCGAAGCCCGGGTGCTCGACGGGCTCGGCGGTGGCGCCGCGTACCGTCCAGACTCCATCATCGAATGACTCGAAGCCGGGATCGGAGAGGACGGCATCGGCGGCAGCAGGTGGGGCGGCACGCAGAAGCCCGAGGCAAAGCACGGCCATCGCCGTTGCCGCAAGCAGTGCCACACCCCGCATCGCGCGGGATGCTACATGATCCGGATGTCAGCGCGCGATAAGGGGGGCGGCGCCGAGGTGTGAGCCGGCATCGACGATGAGGATTTCGCCGGTGATGAGGTCGGCGCCTTCGACGAACCAGACGGCTGCCTGGGCCATGTCCTCGGGGGTGCCGGCCTTGCGGAGGGGGGTGTTGCGCTCCTGGGCGGCCTTCGCGGCCTCGTAGGCGTCGTCGCCCATGCCGCCGCGGAGCCAGCGACCCTGGATGAAGCCGGGGC
The DNA here is from genome assembly GCA_963169135.1 of Chloroflexota bacterium. Taxonomy (GTDB): domain Bacteria; phylum Chloroflexota; class Dehalococcoidia; order Tepidiformales; family Tepidiformaceae; genus Amarobacter. The sequence continues at coordinate 10,351 of CAUJEQ010000275.1, read as the reverse complement.
AGATGGTGTTGACGCGGATCTCGGGGCCGAGGGCGCGGGCGAGGGAAAGGGTCATCGTGTTAAGCGCGCCCTTGGAGGCGGTGTAGGCGATGGAGCTGCCGACACCCATGACGCCGGCGATCGAGGAGACATTGACGACGGCGCCGCGGCCCTGGGCCTTCATCTGGGCGGCCACCGCACGGGTCATCTGGTAGGGGCCGATGACGTTGACGGCGTAGATGCGGTGGAAGTCGTCGGCAGTGAGGCCTTCGAGGTTGGCGTGGTTGACGAACTGGGTGGTGCCGGCGTTGTTGATGAGCCCATCGATGCGGCCCCACTTCTCGGTGGCGGCGGCAGCCATGCGGCGACAGTCGGCATCGTTCGAGACATCGGCCTGGCAGATGAGGGTCTCCGCGCCGAGGGCCTCGCATTCGCGCTGAGTCTCCTTCGCTTCCGCTTCGCTCTTCGTGTAGTTGATGACGACGTTGCAGCCCTTGCTTGCCAGGAGTTTGGCGCAGGCCGCGCCGACGCCCGTGGCTGAACCGGTGACGATGGTGACGCCGCCTTTGATGTCCATGGGTGGGGAACCTCCGAGGTAGTGGTTGGAGTCTACGCCGGGGTAAAGCCGCAATGCATTCGCAAGATGAAACCCGCCCGGCGCAAGGTTCCTAGCGGCCGCGGCTGGTACATTTCCCGGTGGATCAACGCCCCCGATCTGGAGTGGAGCAATGGCTGTGGTCGAGGCAGAGGGCTTTCAAAGCCCCTTGCGCCTGGCGGGAGACTTCGCCGCCCGGGTGTTCTACTATGCGGTCGACATGGCGGTGTTCGTGCCGCTGTTCATCGTCTACTTCCTGTTGCGGGGGTTGCCGCCGGACCGTGTCGGACAGGCGACGGACAACGCGACGCAGATCATCGAGATGGAAGAGACGCTGGGCGTGTTCCACGAGGTGAGCTGGCAGGACGCAATCCTGCACAACGCGACGCTTGTGGATATCGCGAACTTCACCTACCTGAACCTGCACATGCACGTGTTGGTGGCGATGGGGTTCCTGTTCTTCCTGGTTGATTCGCGGAAGCACCGGGTAATCCGGAACACGATCCTGCTCTCGGCGTTCCTTGCGGTGCCGGTCTACATGATCTTCCCGGTGACGCCGCCGCGGTTGCTTGCGAGCGCCGGGCACGCGCACTTCGGGTTTGTCGACACGATCCCGTCAGAGGTGAGGGCGGGCAAGCCGGGCGCCATGGCGAACTGGTACGCAGCCGTGCCTTCGTACCACTTCGGCTGGATCGCGCTGGCGGCGCTGGGTGTGTGGTGGTGCTGGAAGTCATGGATCTTGCGGGCGGTGGCGGTGGTGTTCGCGGGGTTCATGTGGTGGGCGATCGTGGTGACCGGGAATCACTATTTCTTCGACATGGTAGCGGGCGCAGCTGTGGTGGGGATGTGCTTTGTCATCGTGCGCGCGTTGGAGCAGTGGGCCGAGTTGAACCCGGGCGTGGTGAGGCGGTTCACGGTGCGGGTTGGGCCGTTGCGGCTGCCGTTCTGAGCGCAAGGGTCTGGCTGCTCCACGCAGGGCGGGAGTTTGCTGGGATGTTTGACAGCTAACCTACCGGGCGGAAGAATCGCCGTGCTTCAAGAAGGAGGAGCCCCACTCATGAAAGCCGCAGTGCTCTATGCACCGAACCAGCCTCTTGTCATCGAAGACATTGAGATCGAAGAACCCCAGGCCAACGAGGTCCTGATCAAGACGAGCGCGACCGGCGTATGCCATTCGGACCTGCACTTCATGGAAGGCAAGTGGATGTACCCGATGCCGGTGGTACTCGGCCATGAATCCGCCGGCGTGGTCGAGAAGGTCGGCTCTGGTGTGACGAACGTGAAGGCCGGCGACCGGGTGGTCGTGGCGTTCGTGCAGTCGTGCGGGGAATGTGACCGTTGCACCACCGGGCGGCCGAACCTGTGCTCGAACTCGCAATCTCTGAACCGGATTGGCCGGATCAAGTTGAACGGCCAGCCGATGATGCAGTTCGCAGGGATGTCGGCGTTCGCGGAGCAGATGCTGGTGAGCGCAAAGGCGTGCGTGAAGGTGCCTGAGGGCGTGCCGATGGAAGTCGCCGCGCTGGTCGGCTGCAGCGTCATGACCGGCGTCGGCGCCGTAACGAACACGGTGAAGCTGCAGGTCGGCCAGACCGTGGCCGTGATCGGCTGCGGCGGCGTCGGCCTGAACATCATCCAGGGGGCGAAGCTCGCTGGCGCCTCGCGAATCATCGCGGTCGACATGCTGGAATCGAAACTGGCCGCAGCGAAGGAGTTCGGTGCGACGGATGTCGTCGATGCGTCGAGCGGCGACGCTGTGCAGCAGGTGATGAGCCTGACCGGTGGCGGTGTGGACTACGCCTTTGAGGCGATTGGCCTGATGAAGACGGCCCAGCAGGCGTTCGAGATGGCACGGCGCGGTGGCCAGGCGGTCATCGTTGGGATGCTGCCGCTCACCGAACAGTTGACGATCCCGAACGCGGGCATGTCGTTCCTCGGGGAGAAGGGGATCGTGGGCAGCTACTACGGCTCGACGCGACAGACCTACGACATGCCGTGGCTGATGGAGCTGTACCGCCAGAAGCGCTTGAAGATCGATGAGCTGATCACGCGGACCTACAAGCTCGACCAGATCAACGAGGCGTACGACGCACTGAAGGGCGGCGAAGTGAACCGGAGCGTCATCGTCTTCTAACGCAAAGTGCCCGGCACTGACACAGGGAACAGCCCGGGCAGAATGCCCGGGCTGTTCCCTGTGTCCCCTAGCCGGCGAGTTGGTCCAGCCAGGGATGGGCAGGGTCGATGAGGATGATGGCGTCCCGCAGCCAGGCGCGCCTTTCCACGGAAAGGAGGGGCGCCAGAGCACGGAAGTCGGCCTCGTCGTGGGCGCGGGGGTAACCCGGGACGCCGCGATAGGCGGTGGCCTTGAAGAACATCAGGGTTTCGGGTGCAGCGACTGGAGCCTCGAGAGCGGTGAGGACGGCGCTATCGAAAGGCAGTGAGACGCGGGGCTCGCGGCTCAGGAGCCAGGCGTCCGCGTGCCGTTCGTTGAGGATGATTTCGAGGTCCTGGCCATCGCGGGATTGGGAACCCGGGCTGCGGACCCAGGCTTCGACGAGCTCGCGATTCCGGGCGCCGCCCGGGCGGGCGTGGATATGGGCCGGCAGGTCGAGGATGCGGCCGTCCCAGGGCTCGGTGCTCGCGCCGGGTACGTTCGGGTCGTGGGCGATGAGGTTCCAGCCGGCCAGGTGGTCGAAGAGGGCGCGCTGGTCATCCTGGAAGACGGTGATGTCCAGGTCGCCGTGCTGGCGCGTCACCTGGCCAAGCCAGGCATCGACGGCCCAGCCGCCGCAGACAAACCACGGCCTGTTGAAGGAAGACATAAGCCCGGCAATCCAGGCAAAGGGCTGTTCGAGAGTAAGCGAAGACACGAAAAGGTCACTCCGTGAGCCATGCGATGCTGACCCCACCTGGTCGGGCGGGGTAGACGAGGCATGCGCACTGCGGAGGAGCGGTCCGGATGGTGGCAGGGCCACCTCGGAGAGGCGGTTAGCGGCCGATGCGGAGTGGGCTCATCCGGCAGGGCGCGGGGAGGGTGTAAGTTGCCATGTCGAAGAGCCTCCTCGTGGGACAGGCATCGACGCGTCCCAGCCGACGGAGCATGCGGGAACGAGCCGGGGACGGTCAACCGCGATTGGCACGACGAGGGGCACCCCGCGAGGTGCCCCTGAGGGGTCAGCCTCCGGCGCGATTAGTCCTTCGAGCAGGCCATGACGGGGTCGTAGTCGGGCATGTCGGTGATCTTCTCGGTGGGCTGGATCCAGGCGACTTTGCCGTGCTTGTCGACGACGATGACGATGCGGTTCGCGACCATGCGGGGTTCGATGGCGACGCCGTATTTCCGGGCGGTCTCGCCAAGGGGGTAGAAGTCGCTGAGGATGGGGAACTCGATTCCGAGTTCCTTCTTCCAGGCGGCCTGGGCCCAGGTACCATCGCTGGAGATGACGACCGGGATGGCGCCCTGGCTGGCGAATTCGGCCTGCTTGGCCTGGATGAGGGGCATTTGGTTGCTGCATGCGGGGGAGAAGGCAGCGGGGACGAAGTTGATGATGACGGCGTTCTTACCGCGGTGGTCGCTCAGCTTGAACTTTTCGCCGGTTGGGTTGGCCGGCAGTTCGAAGTCGGGCGCTTCATCGCCGACCTTCAGGGTGGCGGTCTCAGACATCGGGTACCTCTGGGGAGTTGGTGAGGGATCGATCGTAGCAGGTGAGGTGCGGGGCGCGGGTGAGCCCGCAAGCCGAAGCTGTGATCGAGACGGTTCAGGGATTTGACCAGCGAGGGGGGCGCTTTTCGGCGAAGGCGGTCATACCTTCGCGCGCCTCTTCGGAGGCGAAGTGTTCGGCGGAACGGCGAGCGGTCTCCTCGAACGCATGGTGCAAGCCCATGGACGGGACATCGCGGATGAGGCGCTTGGCGCCGGCGAGCGCGCCGGGCGCGCCCTGGCGGATGGATGCGACATAACGGTCGACGGCGTTATCGAGTGCACCGGCCGGAACGGCCGCGTTCAAGAGCCCGTAGCGGACCGCGTCGGCGCCGGTGAAGGTTGCTCCCGTAAGAAAGAGTTCGGTGATGGTGGTCAACGGGACCTTCTGGAGGAGGACGACGGAGATGATCGCGGGGATAACGCCGATGCGGACCTCGGTGATGGCGAAGGTCGTGTCCTCGATGCCGACCGAGATGTCGCAGGCGGCGATGAGGCCGAGGCCACCCGCCCGCGCCGGGCCGTTGATGCGGCCGACCACGGGCGTCGGGGAGTTCCAGATGGTCTCGAGGATGGCGCCCAGGACGGCGGGGCCGGTGGCTGCGCCGGCGACGTTGGCTTCGCGCTGCTCCTTGAGGTCGGCGCCGGAGCAGAAGACCGTGCCGGTGGCGGTGAGGACAATGACGCGAACGCCAGCGTCGCTGATGGCGGCATTGAGGTGGGCAAGCAACTCGGACTGGAGCTGGCGGGAGAGGGCGTTGCGGTTCTGGGGCGAGTCGAGCGTGATAACGGCCACGCCGTTGGCGGTTTCCCGGTGGACGAGTTCGGTCATGTGGTGGTCTCCGGCGGGAACTGGCCTGGGCGGCGGCCCTCACCAGGAGGGCCGGCGAAGGCCTGGGCAATCTCCAGCCACTCGCGGGCGGCCGAACCGGCGACATCGAGGGCGGTATCGGCGAGGTGGCGGCGGCGGGTGACCACGCGGCAGAAGTCGGTGGCTGTGCCGCGGATGACGTTCTCCTCGGACGGCTCGCCGAGTTCCCAGGTCTCGCCGGAGGGCGACACGAGGGAGACGCGCACCGGGATGGCGGGGACATCGAGGCGGCGGTTGGTGTAGCTGTAGGGCCGGGCGCGGACACCGATGAAGGCGACGTGCCGGAGGCGGTCGGTGTCGGGCCTGGGGATACCGGTGACATCCACGACATCGAGGCCGTGGGACCAGCACTCCATCAAGCGGGCGGTGATGAACGAGACGCCGGACATGTCGGGGCCGTACCAGGGGAGGCGGGCCTTGCCATCGGCGGCACGCGCTGCCGTCACGAGAGCAGCGCTGGCGCGTTCCCACCAGGCGAGGAGCTGGCCGGGGCTCATGGTGCGGCCTTTCGCCAGGTAGGCGGCTTCGAAATCCGGTCCGAGCGCGCCGGCCGATGCGCGGAAGGTTGCGGCGTCAGTGATGGCGAGAGCGGCGGCTTCGTCGAACACGGCTAGGTGGGTGACCTGGTCGCGGACAGCCCAGCCCGGGGCGTGGGTGGGGATGTCCCACTGCGCCGGCACCATCTTGCGGAGGACGCCGGCGAGAGCGGCGTGTTCGGCGGCGAGGTCTTCGACGACGTGGTGGAGTGTTTCGGCCATGGCGGGACTGTACCGGTGCGCTGCCACGGCGTCATGCGAGCGGGCAGGGTGACCCGGCCGCTCCGGCCCGCCTATAATCGGAAATTGCATTCAAACTCGAATTGCAAGGAGTGCCCACAGACATGAACCTCCTCACCCGATGGCTTCGACCGTCGAACGTCGCCTATGCGCATTGCGATGGCCCGTGCGGCGTGTACGACCCGGCGGCTGCCCGGATCGCCGCGGAAGCGGTGCTCTCGATGGAGAAGAAGATCGCGGCCCTGGGCGACGCGCAGGACCTCGCAACCATCAACACCCGCACCCGCTTCATCGCGATCAAGGAACAGCAGGCCGAGATCGTGAAGAAGGAGCTGGACATCCTCTGGCATGACTACTTCAAGCCGGAGCACCTGGAAAAGTACCCCAACCTGCACGACGTGTTCTGGAAGGCGGCGAAGCTGGCTTCCAAGAACAAGACCGAGCAGGACCCGGCCAACGGCGAGGCCCTGATGGGCGCCATCGAGGAGATCCACAAGATCTTCTGGGGCTCCAAGAACCGCGAGGTCGCGTTCTACCGCGCGAACCCCTAGCCCACACCCAATGCACGTTTCGAAGAGCCCCTCCAGGTAAACGTGGAGGGGCTTCTTCGCGTCCCTACACGCCCCGGGCGCGGAGAAGGAGGGCGGCGGCGCGCTCGGCGGTCTCGAAGGGAGCGGTGGTGCCCTGCATGGCGGCGCCGACGAAGGCGCCATCGAGCAGGACGAGCAGTTCGCGCGCGAGGCCGTCGGGGTCGGTGACGCCGGTTTCGCGGGCGAGGGCGGCCAAGGCATCGCGGACGTGGTCCTTGTGGCCGGCAGCCACGATTGAACCGGGGTGTGTCCGGTCGGCCAGCTCCATGCTGGCGTTGATGAAGCCGCAACCCCGGAAGCCGGCCCGGGCGACCCAGTCGCTCATCTGGCGGAAGACGGCAAGGAGCCGCTCTTCGGGCGGGTCGTCGCCGCCATCGAGTAGGGTGGCGAACCAGGCGCGGAGGTTCTCGTCGGAGGCCTGGAGGTAGGCCGCGATCAGGTCGTCCTTGGTCTTGAAGTGCTGGTAGAGCGTGGTCTTGGCGACTTGCGATTCGGCGACGATGGTGTCGACGCCGACGGCGCGGATGCCGCGTTCGTAGAAGAGGCGGGAGGCGGTCTCGAGAATGCGATCGCGGGCGGCTGAAGCGGGTTCCGGCATGCCGGAAGTGTACTACAGACCTGTCTGTTTTGGCCTGGCACCGTGAATCGCGCTGCGATGACCGGCCGGGCTACCGACCTGTCTGTAGCCCGTGTATTCAGATTCAGATGGTTACTTCGTTGACCAGCGCGTCGCCTTTTGCCATGCGGCGAAGGTTCTCGAGGAAGTAGCCGTTGGCCCGGGCGTCGTTCCCGGCGGCGACGGCGGAGTTGTGGGGCGAAACAATCACGTTCGGCAGGTTCCAGAGCGGTGATTCGGGGGGCAGGGGCTCCTGCGAAACGACATCCAGATAGGCACCCGCGACGTGGCCGGAGCGGACCGCGTCGATGAGCGCCGGCTCGTCGACCACCTCGCCGCGGCCGATGTTGATGACATACGCGCCAGGCTTGAGGCTCCCCAGGAGGTCCTTGCTGACCAGCCCGCGGGTCTCATCGGTGAGGGGGCAGGCGATGACAAGCCAGTCGGTCCCGGCGGCGATACCCGGCAACTCGGCCGGGGGGACGATGACCTGTACGGGGTCGGTGTCGCGGCGGGGGCTGCGGCGGACGCCGGTGACTTCCAGGCCGATTGCAGCCGCGATGCGGGCGATCTCGGAACCGATGGAACCGAGGCCGACGACGGTCATGCGCTGGCCTACGAGGTCGGGCGGAGGCGCACCGCGGAGCGGCTCCCAGGCGTGGCGGCGCTGCGCTTCGAGCCATGGGAGGAAGGGGCGGGCGAGCATGAGCATCCCCCCGATGGCGGACTGGGCGATAGGCTGGGCGGTGGAGCCCGCGGAGGTGCTGAGGCGGACCCCGCGCTCCAGCATGCGCTGGAAGATCGGGGCGTCGACGCCGGCATTGAAGACGTGGAGCCACTTGAGGTTGGGTGCGCCCTGAGCTGCGGCGAAGAATGAGCGCGAGTAATCGGGGAAGACGTCGCCGGAGAAGTAGGCGTAGTCCACCCGTGCGAGGGTTGCCGGGTCGAGGCGCTCGTTGGCGTCAGCGGGGAGGACGATCGGTTCGATGCCGGCCCAGGCCTCCCGGACTGCGGACTCGTAGCGGCGGATGAACGCGGGTGAGACGAGGAGCGTTGCCATAGGCGGAATTATGCCCCGTGGACGGGGGTTTCGCGGAGGCGGCGCGCCGCGACGACCGTGCGGCTCCCGGCGATGGTGGTGCAGAGGAGGGTGACCGGTTCGCCCTTTGCCCGGCCGAGGAGACGGCGGAGTTCGTCGGGTTCGACCGGAAAGGCGCGGCGGCGGATCTCGTCGGCGCGCCAGCCGTGGGCCGCGAGGAGTTCCTTGAGGCGGCGGACGGAGAACGGCACGACTTCCAGCACCTCGAAGGTGGCGGCCAGGGGGTCGAAAGCGGGTGTATCCGTAGAGAGGTAGGCGACCTGGCTGTCGAGCATCCATGCACCGAGGCGGTGGGCGAGGTGGCGGACCAGGCCCGCGCGCGTGACACACGATTCTGGATCGAAGAAGTAGCGGCCGATGGGGCCGGCCTCCTCGGGGGACTCCGGAGCATCGGAGGTGAGTTCGGCCCCCGTGGGGAGGAGCACGGCGCGGCGAAGGCCTGGGGCAGCCCCGAGGCCGGTCCAGATAGTCACTTCCCGCATGCCGGTGCCGAGCTGAACTGCCTCCATTTCGGCGGACGGGGGCAGGCGCCCGCGATCGAGCCCGGGCGGGGCCTTCAGCACGCCGGCCCGGGCGGCCGAGAGCAGATCGAGACAGGTGTCCCACGGGGGCGAGAACGTAGCCGGGTCGAAGGTGCGGCGGGCGGCGTCGCGCCGGGAGGGGTCGAGGATGATGGCGAGGCTCCCCAGGTGCAGCGGCGGCAGGGCTGCATCCCCGAGGATGATTTCCGCGGCGGGGACGTTTGCTCGCGCGAGGATGGCGGTGGAGGGGTCGCGCTCGATGCCGGCGGCCGCAACGCCGAGTCCGGTGCAGGCTCGAAGGTCGCCCCCGAGGCCGCAGGTGAGATCGGCGACGCGAAGGCCGAGGGAGGCGAGGCGCCGGGCGCGGCGTTCGGCGACCAGTGGGTGGGTCATCATCTCCAGCCCCGGGGCGGTGAGGAGAATGCCGGGATCGTGGCCGAAGCGGCCGGCCGCTTTGCTGCGGAGGGTGGCCTGTTCGGCGAGGGCCGATGCCTCGGCCGGCGGGTGGATCTTGCGCAGGCCGGTGACCAGCCGGTTCGGGTCGTCGCCGCCGGCGTCGAGCGAGATGGCGGCGATCGCAGCCCGGCCGGCGGGGCTCACCAGGTAGCGGGCGCGGTCGATATCCACGCGACGAGCGTGCGGCAGCGCGAGCAACACGCAACGTGCGAAACTCGATGGATGGCGAATATCATCTGCCTCGACTTCGACGACACCATCGTCCTGGACAACACGGCCCGGCAGATCTACGAACGGTTCGCCGCGCCCGGCTGGGTGGAGCTCGGCGAGCGAAAGGCGCGGGGCGAGCTGACGGTGGAGCAGTACAACGCGGCGGCGCTGGACCTGGTAGAGGCGACGCGTGAGGAGATGATGGAGTTCGTGGTCTCGGTGGCGCGGCCGCGGGCGGGATTCGGCGAGCTTCTCGACTGGGCCCACTGGAACGGCTGGATGGCGGCTGTGGTGAGCAACGGCTACGACTTTTACGTCGACGCGGTGCTGGATCATCTCGGGTTCGACCGCGTGCCGCGGCATGCGGGGCGCACGAGCAAGGATTACCGCTGGCGGGTGCGCTACTACAGCCCGCGCGGGGTCGTGCTCGAAGACGGTTTCAAGGTGTCGTACGCGGCTGCGTTCCGGGCGGCGGGCGACTTCGTGGTGTACGTGGGCGACGGCGAGAGCGATGTGCAGGCAGCGAAGCTGGCGCCGGTGGTGTTCGCACGGAGCATGCTGCTGGAGCGGTTAGACGGCCGCCACGAGCGGCTCTACGCTTTCGAGACGTTCGACGACGTGCGGAAGGTGCTCGAACGGGAGGGCGCTGGATGGCTCGAATTCTTCTCCTCTACGACAGCCGCGGAGGGCTGACCGAGCGGCTCGCCGACGGTGTCGAAGCGGGGATCGTTGAAGCCGGTGCGGAGTGCATCCGCAAGCGGGTGGATGACGCGGCTCCGGAGATGCTGCTGGAGTGCGACGGGATTGTGCTGGGTTCGCCCAACTGGAGCGGCGTCACCGGCAAGCTGAAGGAGTGGTTCGACCAGTCGGGCGACCGGTGGGAGAGCGGCGAGATTGGCGGCAAGGTCGGCGGGGCGTTCACGGCGGGCTATTCGCGG